>DATBBP010000107.1:0-2434 GCA_036270935.1 Gemmatimonadaceae bacterium | reverse complement strand
CGGAGCTGATGCAGCTGCGACAAGCCGAACCGTTCGGGGTGCTCGATCAACATCACTGTAGCGTTAGGCACGTCGATGCCGACCTCGATCACCGTGGTCGCAACGAGCACGTCGATCTCGCGGTCGCGAAAGCGCCGCATGATTGCGTCCCGCTCATCGGCGTCGACGCGCCCGTGGAGCAGGGCGACGCGCCGGTGAGCGAACGGACCCGACGCGAGGGTCTCGAACATCGTCGTCGCCGCCTTGAGGTCTGTCTTTTCGGATTCCTCGATCACCGGATAGACGATGTACGCCTGCCGACCTTGCTCGAGCTGCCGATCGACGAACATCAGCACGCGGTCGCGCGCCGATTCGCGTCGCATCGCCGTCATGATCGGCTGACGGCCCGGTGGTCGTTCATCGAGCACGCTGAGGTCGAGATCACCGTACAGGGTGAGCGCCAGCGACCGCGGAATCGGCGTCGCCGTCATGAGGAGCACGTCGGGCGCCTCGCCCTTCGCCGCGATCGCCTTGCGCTGCTCGACGCCGAAGCGGTGTTGCTCATCGACGGCAACGAAGCCAAGCCGCGAAAACAACGTTGCGTCCTGAACGAGCGCGTGCGTTCCGACGACGAGCACCGGATCGGTCGACGCGAGCCGCTGCGCGACTTCCTTGCGTTCGCGCGTCGAAAGACTTCCCGTGAGCAGGATCGGGGCAACGCCAGTCGGCGCCAGGAGCGTCGTCATCGTTTGCCAATGCTGCTCGGCGAGAAGCTCCGTCGGGACCATGATCGCGGCCTGATAGCCATTCTCGACGGCAAGCAATGCCGCGAAGAGGGCAACGATGGTTTTGCCGCTGCCGACGTCGCCTTGCAAAAGCCGCTGCATACGATGCTCGCTGCACATGTCCGCGAAGATTTCGCGCGTCGCGCGGGTCTGCGCACCGGTGAGCTCGAAAGGCAGCACATCCTTCAGCTGCGTCGTGAGCTGCCGCTTGTTCTCGAAGCGAATGCCGCGCCGATGCTCGCGTGCCAGGGACTTCGCGCGAAGGTGGAGCAGGTTCACGAAGAACAGCTCCTCGAAGGCCAACCGCTCACGGCCGCGCATGGCTTCCGCCAGCGACGATGGGCGATGCACCATGCGGAGGGCATCGCGAATCGCCGGCACCTGCGCGGCAGCAAGGACATCGTTAGGTAAGTATTCGCTAACAAGTGGCAGCAAGCCGTCGAGATGGCTGTCGATGATCGAGCGAATGACCTTGAACGACAAGCCTTCCGTTGCCGGATATACGGAGAGCACGCGCCCTTCGGCGGTGCCGCTCGCGTCGTCTCCGAGATTGATGAACTCGCGCGGCTGCAGTTGGCGGCCGTGGAAGAATCGCACGCTCCCCGTTACGAGCAGCGTGTCGCCCTTCGATATCGTTCGGTCGAGGAATGGCTGGCCAGGCCAGGACACCTCGATCATCCCTGTGTCATCGCGGAGAACTGCCTGAAAGATTCGCAAGCCGCGACGCGTCGGAATGATGCCCTTCGAGATCACCTGGCCGATGACCGTGCCCTGCATCCCTGGCTCGAGCGACGAGATTGCCGCGACCGTGCTCGCATCTTCGTAGCGGTGCGGAATGTGGTACAGCAGATCGCCGGCGGTGATGACGCCGAGTCGACGGAAGGCTTCGGCCCGCACCGGCCCAACGCCTTTGAGATACGTGATGCCCGTGTCCAGAAACAGCCGCTGCCCCGATCGTGACTGCGGCGTCGACATGCCTGGAGCGCTCACTCGTCGCTCAGGAGATCCTCGGAGAATGCCGCGGCGTCGAACGCGACGATGTCGTCGACGCCCTCTCCGACCGAGAGGAACTTGACCGGAACGTTGATCGCTTCGTGCACGGCGACAACGATTCCGCCACGCGCGGTTCCATCGAGTTTTGTGACGACCAGTCCTGTCACCGGAACCGCGGCCGCGAATGTCTTGGCTTGCTGCACTGCATTCTGGCCGATCGTGCCATCGAGAACGAGCAAGGACTCGTGAGGCGCCCCTGGCAGCCGCTTGGCAATCACGCGCGCGACCTTCTTGAGCTCGTCCATCAGGTTTTCACTGGTGTGGAGGCGCCCCGCCGTATCGATGATCACGACGTCTGCCTTACGCGACATGGCAGCGTCGATCGCATCAAAGGCGACGGCAGCAGGATCGCTCCCCGCGCGCGCGCCGATGAACTCGGCGCCCGTGCGCTCCGCCCAGACGCGCAGTTGATCGATGGCGCCGGCGCGGAAGGTATCGCCGGCGCCGACGAGCACTCGCTTGTGCTCACGATGAAAGCGTTCGCTGAGCTTTCCGATGAAGGTGGTCTTGCCGGCGCCGTTGACACCGACGATGAGAATGACGAACGGCGCGCTCGGTGGCGCCGTTAGGCACGGATCGCTGTTTCCGGTGCGCAGCGCGCTCTCGACCCCTTGCCG
>DATBBP010000106.1:0-4661 GCA_036270935.1 Gemmatimonadaceae bacterium | reverse complement strand
GAAGCGCTTCGCCAGTACCTCGCCCGTTTAGCGGATGCTAATTCACGCTTCCGCGAGGACGAACACACGCCAGGTTGGCTGACGGACCGCGGCATGGTTTTTAGCGCGCTGGGCGAGCCGGACAACCAGATCGAACCTAACGGCGCACAGGCGGAGCGTCCGCTGGTCCAGGTGTGGAATTACCAACGTTATCGCAGGCGATTCACGTTTGTTGATCGCGGAGGGTTCGGCCATTGGCGGCTTACGCCCGCAAGCGAGGCGGATTATCGGGCCTTGATCCGGCGAATCGGGCGTTGACAGATGGGGGCCCACCCTGGCCCGCAGCGCGGAGTAAACAAATGCAGCCGTCACGCATGTGAGCATGTGCTTTTCGATAGCGAACCTAACCCGCAGGGAGCACACGACTTGACAAAAGCAGTAGCGAGGCCTATATAGGGCGCGCAAGTCGACCGGACTTGCCCGGCACCACGCAGTGCAGGATCGATTCACCTCGTAGGAGGCAGCCGCAATGGCTAGAGGGAAGGTGAAATGGTTCAATGATGCGAAAGGCTATGGCTTCATTGAACAAGAGGGCGGCGAAGACGTATTCGTTCACTTCTCCGCAATTCAGATGGACGGGTTCAAGACGCTTGCCGAGGGCCAGGAAGTCGAGTTCGAGATCCGGACCGGAGACAAAGGGCTGCACGCCGCGAACGTAACTCGCGTCTGAACCTCCGCTCCTCCGAGGCACGTTCCTGCTACCGCCTGCCGCTGCTCACGGCAGGCGGTGCTGCGTTTAGGCACCGGGAGACGCAAGATTAGCTTCCAAATGTGAGGCGGCCGGCGCGCTCCGCCGGCCGCTCCGTTTCGGACCCAGTCTCAGCATCCGTGTCTGCACCAACGACCATCGAATCTCCCGTCGTTACGCCTCCCGCGTCTCCGCGACTTTTTCTCGTCGACGGCTACGCGCTGATCTATCGCGCGTTCTTTGCGCTCATCTCGCGACCGCTGACGACGAGCCACGGCGAGAATACCTCGGCTGCTTGGGGAATTGTAAACTTTCTCAACCGACTCGTTACATCGCACAAGCCCGAATATCTCGGCTGGGTTCACGACTCAGGACTATCGTTCCGTCACGAGACCTATGCCGCCTACAAGGCGACACGCGAGAAGCTCACGGAAGAATTGCAATCCGATTTCGATCGCGGCATGGAGCGGATTCGTCAGCTCCTCGACGCCTATCGCGTTCCGATCATCACCGTCAAGGGATACGAAGCCGACGATGTCATTGGCACCCTGGCGAGCAAGGCAGTCAGCACTGGCGTGAACGTAGTTGTCATCTCCGGGGACAAGGACTTTCAACAACTCGTACGGCCCGGGGTGTGGTTGCTGAATCCCGGGCGCGGGGGCCCTGCGAGCGTCGAGGAGCACTGGGTTGGAGTCGAAAACGGCAGTGAGCGACTCCGTGTGCCTCCCAACCACGTAATCGACTACCTCGCCATGGTTGGTGACACGTCCGACAACGTCCCTGGCGTGCGCGGCATCGGTGAAAAGACGGCACAGGAGTTAGTCGGCACGTATGGCTCGCTCGAGAACATTCTCGCTCACGCAGCCGAGATCACCAAGAAGCGGCCTCGTGAGGCCCTTCTCGAGCAGGCGGATTTGGCGAAACTCAGCAAGCAGCTCGTCACCATCCGAGACGACATCGACGTCGATCTGGAACTGGATCGCCTGAGAATTGTCGAGCCGGATCGCGAGCGGCTCCGCGCTCTGTACGTCGAGCTTGAGTTCCACACGATCATAAAGGACATCGCTCCCGCAGAGACTGAGATTGTCGTCGAACGGCCGAAGACCAACTACGTGACCGTCGACAGCGTTGCAATGCTGCAGAAGGTCATCGCTCGCGCGCGCCAAGCGCCTCACGTGGCGATTGGTACCGAAGCCGTCATCGATCCTGCTTCTCCAACGGAGCTCGATCCGCTGCGTGCAACGCTCGTTGGCATCGGCATCGCTGTTGGTCCCGGCGAAGCCTATTACATGTCCTTTGCGCATCGTGAGTGGGAAGATCCCCAAGGAACCTTGGCGTTAGGCGACGCGACTGGTGAGCTTGGCGCGGAAGATAAGGAGACCGACGACGACGAGCCGCGGAAGAAGAGCTCGCGCAAGCGCGCAGGAGCCAAAACAGAACCAGCGAGCATCGCCGCTCGGGCGCTGGCGAGCGCGGGGCGAGTGCGAGTGCGCAATCTGCCCCCGATCTCTGACCCGGCGCTCGCGTCACTCCGCGCACTTCTCGAGGACGCGACCGTTTCAAAGACTCTACAGAACGCGAAGTTCGACCTGCTCGTGCTGCGCGGGGCGGGAATCGAGCTACGCGGTCTCGACTTCGACACCATGGTCGCGAGCTATGTACTGGATCCCGGCCGGCGCTCCCACGGCATCGACCAGCTGGCGCTCGAGTTTCTGAACCACAAGATGAGCACGCTCGCGGAGCTCTGCGGCCGTGGCAAGGACCTGATCCCGTACGATCAAGTGCCGATCGAGTGCGCCAGGGATTACTCGTGCGAGGACGCGGATTTCACCTGGCAGTTGCGCGGCGTGTTCGAGCCGCAAATGGAGACGCTTCAACTTGCGCGGCTTTTTCGCGAAGTGGAGATGCCGCTCGTTGCCGTCCTCGCCGAGATGGAGTGGACGGGCATCGCGATCGACGGGGAGTGGTTTCGCACGCTCAAGGAGCGCTTCGAACGCGAACGGCGCCGCGTAGAGCAGGAGATCTATGTCGAGGCAGGACAGGAGTTCAACATCAACTCAAATCCCAAGCTCCGGGAGATTCTCTTCGACAATTTGCGGCTCCCGGTTCTCAAGAAGACCTCGACCGGCCCATCGACCGATGCGAGCGTCTTGCAGCAGCTTGCCGACGACGGCCACGCGTTGCCGGTGCTGCTCATGGAGTACCGCGAGATCGCGAAGCTAGAGAGCACATACATCGACGCCCTGCCTGCCTATGTAAATCCGCGAACAGGTCGTCTGCACACGTCCTTCAGCCAAACGGTCGCGGCGACTGGTCGCCTCTCGTCCAGCGATCCAAACTTGCAAAATATTCCCATCCGGCGAGAGCTCGGCCGCGACATTCGCCGCGGCTTTATCCCTCGTCGCGGCTGGCAGCTCGTCGGCGCCGACTACTCGCAGATCGAGCTCCGCGTCTTGGCGCATCTGTCGGGCGATGCCGCGTTCGTGCAGGCGTTCCAGACTGGCGGCGACATTCACCGCCAAACCGCCGCGCTGATATTCGATGTTCCCGTCGACGGTGTCACGTCCGAGATGCGCGCGCGCGCGAAAACCATCAACTTCGCGACGATCTACGGACAGGGCCCACGCGCGCTCTCGCAGCAGCTGAAGATTGCGCACGCTGAAGCGAAGGCCTTCATCGAGCGCTATTTCGAGCGCTTCCAGAGAGTGCGCGAATATCTGGACTCCATGGTTGCCTTCGCGCGCGATCACGGATACGTGCAGACAATCTTCGGACGGCGCCGATACATCCCCGAGTTGCGAGATCGCAACTTCAACATTCGCGCGTTCGGCGAGCGAACGGCCGCGAACTCACCGATTCAGGGCTCCGCGGCGGATCTGATCAAGATCGCAATGATTCGCATCGACGCCGCTCTTCGTGCACGAAAGATGAGCAGTCGCATGCTGCTGCAGGTACACGACGAACTAGTCTTCGAGGTACCGGGATCCGAGCGTGAGGAGCTGATGACCCTTGTGAAGCACGAGATGGAGCATGCTGCTCAACTCTCGGTTCCACTCGTAGTTGACCTCGGAGAAGGCTCGAATTGGGTCGAGACGAAGCCTGCGTAGGCTGTTGGGCGTTCACGTCTGCAATTGCTCGGACATTTCGTCGTTGCAGTGTGCGACGCAAATCGCAATTCGTCGCCATTGCGTATTCCCATCGGCTTTGCACGGGACTGCAACGATGTTGCGCGGCAACGGGTTAGTGCGTATTCAGGAAGCCGGCCCTGTCATTGCCCATATCTTGTGGTGTTCTTGGCCGCCCGTTCTCGATCGCAAGCCTCGCCCCAATACCCATGTCGCGCGCGCACCGCTCGGGATTCACACTCATCGAGTTGCTGATCGTGGTCGTCATCATCGGCATTCTCGCGGCGATGGCGATCCCGAAATTTCAATCAACGAAAGGCAAAGGGTATCTCGCGTCGGTGAAGAGCGACCTGAAGAACCTTTCGACCGCGGAAGAGTCGTGGTTCTACGAGCACCGAGCGTACTCGAACAGTCTCGATTCACTGAAGGCGGTGTCCTCGCCCGGAGTGATTCTCATCGTGGTGAACGCGACCTCGTCTGGTTGGGCGGCGACGGCGTACCATCCGAACTCGTGGCCGCACACCTGCGCCCTCTTCTACGGTACCGTCGCGCCCGTAGCGCCGGCGACCAACGAAGGCGAGATCGCCTGCAACTGACGCGCGCGCGTTTCAGGGCACACGCCCCTGTCTCGCGGCGTTAGGCATGGCAACGGGCAAGGAGCACGAGGCGTTCGTTGCGCCGACGCACCCCGACCGACGTTTTCGCGAATTCACTTCGCGGCGCGAGGGAATGATCTACGCCATGGATGGTGGCCTCTGGCTCCATCGACATGTCTGGAAGGGGCGCAAGATGGCGCATCTCGTCTCGAC
>DATBBP010000105.1:0-4328 GCA_036270935.1 Gemmatimonadaceae bacterium | reverse complement strand
ATGAACGGCGGGAACCGCATGAACAGCGGGGGCGGAAAGGAAAGCGGGCGCTTTGCGCCCGCCATCAGAATTCGTCACGCTTCATACGCAGTTTCCGCCGTATACGCGGTTTCCGCCGTATATACGGTTCCCGCCGTATATGCGGGGGGGTTTCCGCTGCTAATGCCGTTTCCCGCCTCTCACGCCGTTCTTGACAGCACAATCTGCATCCTTACGTGCTCGCTCGACGCCTCGAATCGCTCGTCGAACTCCGCGCACACCAAAAGCACCTCGAACCCCACGCCCGAGGCCACTTCCTGGAGCGTAGCCGGCGTGAACAGTCGCCAATCGAACGAATCCGCATCGCCGGTCGACTCGTAGCGCAGCTGCACGAGTAAGCGGTCACCTCGCATCGTGCGCGACTCGTGAACGCGCTCGCCATTCCGTTCGATGACGCGCTCACCCTCACGCATCGCGTCGCGATGATAGAGATCCATCACGAGCACGCCGTTAGGCGCCAGCACGCGCGCCAGCTCGGAGAGCACCGCCAGATTCCCCGCGGCATCGAAGTGGCCAAAGCTCTGCCACATGCAGATCGCTGCGTCGACGCTGCCGGCGTCCAGCGGCAGACGCCGCATATCGGCCCGAACGAAGGTTGCGTCTGGCGCCGCGTTGAACGCGTCAGCGAGCGCCAGCGAGTCGAGGTCCAGACCGACAACGCGATGGCCCCCCTCGCTCAATGGCGCCGCATGCCGGCCCGGGCCGCAGCAGAGGTCGAGCAGTCGCGCCGGGGGCGGTGGTAACTGCCGGCGCAGGAACGCCACCTCGCGCTCGACGACCCCTGCGTCGATGCGGCCGAGGAACGTCGAGAACCAGCGTCGAGAGTATGCGTTAGGCAGTGACAGCGTGGCTCGCTCGCTGCCGTTCAACCACGAACGCGGCGGTCGCGCCCGCAACGAGCTTCAGCACATCGGCGACGGCGGGAATCAAACCGTATCCGCCGGGCGCGCCCATCGCGGTGAGTATGTGCGCCACGACCGCGCCCACTGCGACGAGCATCGCGTGCGCCATGTAGCGGCCTTTTGCTCGGCGCACCACCCAACTCGCCATAACGTAGGTGAAGATTACGCCGAACAGCGGGCCGGTAACGTACGCCGCGCGAAAGTTGAACTCGTGTTGCGCTTCGGGCGACTGCCCTCGCGCCATCAGGTGATGGACGCCGATCACGGCGCCCACCACCGCGGCGGTGAACACCTCCGCCAGAAATCCCGCGGCGATCGCGAGGACCACGCGAAGCCGTGTCGGTTGACTCTGCGCTTCAGCGTCGTTGGGCACGAGAATCTCCTCAGTGAACGCTCAACGCTCCCCGGCTTCCGCGCCAGGATAATACGTCCGCTCGGTATGTCCCGCGAGCTGCGAGGGGTAGAAGTACACCGTCCGCAGATTACCCGTCGCGTATCGCTCCGCCTCGTCGTTGAAGTGCTTGGACGCCGGATGACCACTCTCGCCACCGGCGGTCACGGCAATCGCCCGAATGCTGTCTCCGAACTCGATGACCGCCACAAAGCTGTTGCCGCTCGTGCCGTACCACTTCTTCGTTCCCGGATACGGGCGCGCGCCGAACGAAGCGAGCGAGCCCCACCGCGACGAGGTGAAGCCAACGGGAATGCTCGGCTCCGCATCGTTGAACGGCTGCACGATGTCACCTGTTAGGCGCTGGAAGCGATTGATGTTCCCCCACGGCGTCTTCCATGAGCCGAAATCAGCGGCGAGCTTGTCCGACGCGGCCGCGAGCGCCTGAACGCGCTCTGCCGCGGTCGCCCGCTCGACGATGTAATCCTCGGACGAGATCCCGGCGCGCCGCGCTTGGGGGCCGACGCGCCGCGTGAGGTCCTCGGCCCAGAACACGGCGAGCGACGTCGGCACGGAGTTGACCGCCCACCGAAGATCCCACGTACGCAACGCCGCAATTTGATCGGTGAGCTTCGGCTTGAGTGCGTCGGTCGCCGGTAGTTGATCGTACGCCGCGAGCAACGACGGGATGAGCTTCTCGAATGCGGGGAGATAGCTGTCGTACGCCGCGGCGCGGAGGCGCTCGATCGTGAAATCCTTTCGATTCGAGAGTACGCGAATCGCATGATATCCGCGGGCCGATTCTTCACGGCCCGTCTCGACATACGCGGGATAGTCGGTGCGTTTGGGGCTCGACGGCCCCGCGGCCGACCACGGCCAGTTATTAGAGTTATAAAGCCAACCACTCGGCGGATTCAGCAGATGTGGCGTCTGGTCGACCGAGAGAAGGCCATGCCACTCGGTCGCGGTATCGCTTCCGTCGACAGGCTTCGTCCAATCAAATCGCGGATCGCGGCGAGGAATGAAATTCCCGTGAAAGTAGGCGATGTTGCCGTCGGCGTCGGCGTAAATCGTGTTGTTCGACGAGTTCGTATGCAGATCCATGATCTGCTTGAACGACTTGTAATCGCGCGCCTTCGTTCGCGAATACGATTGGGTGAGCGCCTTCAGCGGCTCGTTCATCAACCGGATGGCGACCCACTTTCCGTTCTGCTCGCGAATGATCGGCCCGTGATGCGTGCGATAAACAGTGAACGTCTTTGTCGCCATTCCGCTCGCGGTCTTGTAGGGAACGGTGATCGTGCTCACGGTGACCGGCCGCTCTGCATTGCCGTACTTGTAGAACACCTGATCGCCCTTCTTCACCATCGTCTCGAGGTATTCGTCGATCGCGTCGACGCCGCTCGAGGTGTGCATCCAGCCGATGCGATCGTTGAAGCCTTGATACACGAAGAACTGGCCCCACGTCACCGCGCCGTAAGCGTTGAGCCCTTCGTCGCTGTGCACCTGTACTTCGGCGCGGAAGAAGAACGACGTGTGCGGATTGATGAGAAGCAGCGAGTGATGCCCAACGGTATTCGATGGCGCGATCGCGATGCCATTCGATCCGCCTGGTTCGGGAGGCATGGCGTGGTCTTCGTCGAGGTTGCGTGACTGATCATCGCGCGGCTGGTTCCCGTAGAATGCCGCGAGCTGATTCAGATTCACGCGCTCGATGTCGCCGCCGATACTCCCCTCGCTGAAGCTCAGCGCCATCCACGGCTCGAAGTGCGTGATGACGCGTGGCTTCACGTTGGGATGCTTGGCGAGATAGAAGTTCAGACCGTCGGCCCAAGCGTCCATCAGCTTCTTGAGCCAGTCCGGGCTAACTGCGTACTGCGCTTTCAGGGTGTCCGGGCTGATGAACAGCTTCATCCGCAAGTCGCGGTAGATCTCCGACTCTCCTTCCGCCTCGGCGAGGCGTCCCATCGCGTTGATGAAGTTCGTCTCGACGCGGTTGAAGTCGTCCTCCGCTTGTGCGTAGACGAGACCGAACACCGCGTCCGCGTCGCTCTTCCCTCGGATATGCGGAATGCCCCAGTCGTCGCGCGTGATCGTGACGTTCTGCGCTTCGCGCTCCCAGCGGCCCTGATCTGGATTCTGGGACCGGAGCGGCGCGGTCGACAGGAGCGTGGCCGCGATGACGAAAGAAATGATCTTCATTGCTCGAGGAGTCGGGGGATGACTGCTACGCTAACGAGCATATCCTGCCGCACTCGGTTTGTCATCCCAAGAAGTGCGCGGCGGGATGGGCTCCATCGAGGCCACAGGGAGGCTAAGCGGAGCGGGCCGTTCTCGAGGCTCGTTGGTCGAAAGTCCAATGTGGCTCGTCAGGGTCGGTGCTATGGTGAGAAAACAGTCAATTTGTGCCACCATGAGTCTTCTACATTCGTGACACTCGCCGGACCGAACTGATGCCTCCAAGGCCGATCGCCTCTGAAGAATGGGTCGGTATCGTCGACGATGACGAGTCGATCAGGCGATCGCTAGTTCGTTTGCTGCGTGTCCTCGGCATCCGCGCCGAGACTTTCGGAACGGCGGACGAGTACTTGGAGCAAGTGCTGTCACCGCCACGCTGTCTCCTGATTGACGTTCAGCTCGGAACGTCCACGGGCTTCGAATTCTTCGACCGTCTCGCGGCGCGAGACGGCGTCGTACCGCCCACCATTTTCATCAGCGCCTACGATGATCCCGCCACTTTGCAGCGCGCTTGGGCGAGTGGCGCGCGCGGCTGGCTGCGTAAGCCATTCTCGGCCGCAGCGCTGCTCGAGCTGATCGAGCCATATTTCTCCAGCCGGCAGTCGGACAGTTCCAACGAGCGCGCGGATGTCTCGGCGTACTCCACGACTGCCGTTGCAGGTCGGGATTGCTAGTGTCGAGCGCCGCAGCACGGAGCCGAACACCGCTCGCCGGGAAGTTCACGCTTCTCACCGGCGCGGTGATCGCGCTGTGCCTCG
>DATBBP010000104.1:0-4228 GCA_036270935.1 Gemmatimonadaceae bacterium | reverse complement strand
CGCGTCATTCCTAACGCGATCAAGAACGCAAGGACGGGCGTACACTCGACGTAGTACATCGTCCACCACGCCGGATGGGCGTACGAGAGATACAGGACGAATTGTGCGACGAATGCCACGAGCGCAATCCAGCCCTCCAGCGTTAGCGCGAGAAGACCGATCAGCGCAAAGAGGCGTAATCCACCACGCCATTCGTAGAACGCGTCGCGATCGATCATCTTGATCCGCGCCCACGCGATGCTCGGTAACGCGGAGATCTTGTGCTGAAGGTGCTCTTGATAAAACGCGTACTGAATGCGAAGCAGGTCGCGCGGCAAACGGGGGCTCGGCCGATCGTCGGCGCTCGAGGCGAAGCCCGGCTTGTCGAACGGGACGTACAGCTTGGTATAGAACGTCAGCGGCATCACGCGCGGGTTGCCCATCGTGCGCCAGCTCCAAAGCGGAATGATGGCGAGTATCACGGCGGCGACGCCCACGGCCGGAATCAGATCACGCCACGCACGCTGCGATCGGCAGCGCCATAAGACAACGCTCAACGCAATGACGCCGAGTGCGAGCCCAGTCACGGGGCGCGTAATCATGCACCAAGCGATAGCGCCTGCGGCAATAGCGAGCCACTTGCGACCGGCTCCATCGCGCCAACGCAGAATGCCCCACCAAGTGATCAACCACGCGAGGCCGGAAACACTCTCCGACATGTAGTTGGCGTGGTAGTAGATGTTCGGAAACGAGGACTGCCACACAATCCAGGTGAGCAGAGCGACCGCTCCGCCGGCGGCGCGACGCGCGAGGACAAACATCACGGCGCCCGCGAACGCATTCATGATCACCACCGGCAAACCCGGCAGACCGACGAGCACGCCCAGGGCGAGCAGGAGCGAGTTTCCAGGCGGATACTTCGACGCCAGCATTCCGTCGACGAGTACGTGAAGCTGCTCGAAGAACTCCGGAATCGGCGGCGCAGCGCCGGTCCACCGCAGATGGGCGAAGAACTGCGCCTGAAGCAGATATGCGGACTCGTCGTGGATGACCGGCGTTCGTGAGAGCGAGCCCCAGAGCCAGAGGGATACGAGGCCGGACGCCACTCCGGCGACGACCGGAGCCCAGCGGCTGTTTAGTGCTCGCTCAACACCGCTCGTGTCGAACGCGGGCAGGAGCCGCGCCGCGAGAACGGCGAGCGCGAACGCAATGAGCGCGACCCAGGGCGACAGTCCGAGCATGGCTCCCTGATGACGAGCCAGGGTCGGCACACGTCAACGCCCGCATTGTTGGGTCCTTCCGGAGATTTCGGGATGATTGCCATCCGTAATGCCGAAGCGGCCGCAGATACCGCTGACACGGCGGTCTCAGTGGCCTCCGATAACAGTCCTTTGCACCGTTCCCGGAATTGGCGGAAGAACCCCTTGTTATCGCGCGGGCGTTCTCTCTTCAGTCTGCGGCGATGGTTCCGAAGTCGAAGCCAGGCACGGAAATGCGCGGGATCTCCTGGCCGATCACGCGTTCGATGCTCCGCACCATCGCGATCTCGTCGGGCGACATGAACGTGAACGCGTCGCCCTCGCTCGCCGCCCGTCCCGTTCGGCCGATGCGGTGGACGTAGTCTTCGGCTTGCTGCGGCACATCGTAGTTGATCACGTGCGTGATGCCGGAGATATCGAGGCCGCGCTGCGCGATGTCAGTCGCGACCAACACGCGCACGCGACCCGACTTGAAATCGTCGAGCGCGCGCGTCCGCTGTGGCTGCGTTTTGTCGGCGTGCATTGCCGTCGCAGGAATCCCGTCACGCTCCAGATGCCTAACGACTCGATCCGCGCCATGCTTCGTTCTGGTGAAGACGAGCACGGACTCCATCGCTTCACGCTTGAGCAGGTCAGCGAGCAAGGCGCTCTTGCGCTCTCGCGGCACGGGATAGACGTAATGTTTCACCGTATTCGCCGCGGCCGAGCGACGCCCGACCTGCACGACGATCGGCTTGCGCAGATACTTTCTCGCCAGCGCCTCGACTTCGGGCGGCATCGTGGCGCTGAAGAGCAACGTTTGCCGGTACGCTGGAACGTTGCTCACGACGCGGCTGATTTGCGGCGCGAATCCCATGTCGAGCATGCGGTCGGCTTCGTCGAGCACGAGAACCTCGAGCTCCTCGAACGAGACGTTCTGTCTCTCGAGATGGTCGATGAGCCGGCCTGGCGTCGCGACGACAACGTCGACACCGGCGCGGAGTTGCTTCTCCTGCGGATCGAGCGGCACGCCGCCGTAAACTGACGCGACGGCGAGCGGTGCATGACGAGCGTAATTTCGAAAGCTCGACTCGACCTGCACGCACAACTCGCGCGTCGGCGTGAGGATGAGCACTCGAGTGCGCCGCGGTCCGCCGGAAAGCCGCTCGATGATCGGCAGCGTGAATGCAGCCGTCTTCCCGGTTCCCGTTTGGGCCAGGCCCATCACATCCCGGCCCTTCAGAATGAGCGGAATTGCCTCGCGTTGAATGGGCGTCGGCTCTGAATAGCCCGCGTCGCGCACCGCCCTGACTACTTCTTCGCTGAGTCCGAGCGCGCCGAAAGCCGCCGCGGACTCGATCGATTCTGCTTCGATTGTCGCTGTTGCCATTGACTCCAACTCTCAACGCGTCGGGGCCGCACACCCAGGATCACGCTGCTTCCCGGGACCGACGCTCACACACACACGGGGCGCAGCGGCGCCCCCGGAAACATGAACAATTCAATCTAACCCATTGCAGCACTTGGCGCTACAGAATCTTCTCGCCGCGAAAGAAGCGGACGAGAATCTCATTGAACTCGTCAGGGCATTCTTCGATGCCGAGGTGCCCTGCGCCGCGGATCGACACGACCGAAGCGTTAGGAATCACCGCCGCCCCCACATCCGCACCCCGTATGAGACGATCGACCGTGCCCAGGATCACCAGTGTCGGTTGAGACACTTTTGCAAGCTCACCTCGCGGGAGCGGCTCCCAAATGAATCGATCGACAAGCGACCGCACGGCGCGATAGTACTCCTTGAACTGCGAGGGCGCCCAATACTCGTCGACGATCTGTTCCGTGACGCGCCCTGGGTTACCATACGCTCCCCGCAGAAGCAGCGCCGTGATCCAGCGCGGCGGCAAGTAACGCGCGAAGCGTTCCGTGAAGCGCGGCGTGAGAAGATGCGCAATCGTGTGAAGCGGCACGGTCGTGAGTCCGACCGGAGCGGCCAGCGCGAGCCGCCGAACACGCGAGGGATGCGCGAGGGCAAATCGCAGCGCGATGCTTCCGCCGAGCGAGTGGCCGACGACATCCGCGCACCTAACGCCGATGGCGTCGAGCAGATCGCGCACGTCGGCGAGCAGGAGGTCGGTCCGGTAGTGATCGCGTCCGATCGGCTTCTCCGAGAGCCCGTGGCCGCGAAGATCGAAGCTCAGCGCGTGTCGGCCGGCGCGCGCCAGCGCTTGAAGCGCGAAGCGATACGTGTACGAGCACGCGCCCCAGCCGTGAATCAGCAATGCCGGCTCGTCTGACGACGCGCCACACTCGAGAACGCGGAGTCGCACGCCGCTTTCGACTGCTATCGTCCGCACCCGAACTGCGGGCACGCCGGCCGGATACATCTCGGCCGGCGCCAAACGTCCTCGTACGCGCAACGGCCGATTGTCGTTAGGCGATCTCGATCGTGCGTCCGATCACGCGCGCGATGAGACCGAGGCGGAACGTGACGTCTGCCCAGCGCTCGTCTCCGGACAGATTCTCCTCGAGCGGATAGAACGGCCACACGATCGGATTCGCCGAGCGCGCAACGGTCATTCCCTTGTGCGGGTGCCACACGCCATCCTGATCCCGATCGTCGAGGAAGCGATCGAAGAGCTTCGACCAATTCTCGTTGCGCCGCAGAAATCCAAGACGCGCGACCAGCTCGAGCCAGATCATCGCGAACGGCACGTCCGTGTCGGCAACATTGCGATTCGCGAGTAGATCGCCGAGCACAAGGTGCGGTTGCGCCATCACCTTCTGCCCACATAACTGCACTGGCTCCTGACGCGGCAACGCCTGCGCGAGGTGCTGGTACAGCCGATCCATCGCGTCGTGGTGCTCGGTGCGGAAGAGCGGCATGTACGCGAGCATCAGCAACGCGAACATCGACGGCGGCGCGGCTTCCGCCGCCAGCACGTGCTGATTCCCGACGCGTATGAAAGGCTTCTGAGCGAGCGGCGAGCGAAGGTAGCTGACGACGCGCTCGA
>DATBBP010000103.1:0-7135 GCA_036270935.1 Gemmatimonadaceae bacterium | reverse complement strand
CCGGAAGTAATACGACGCGGGGATCGAGGCCGAGCAGTCGTTGCAATGGTCGATGTGGCGCGCCTGCGCGACGAGAATCCCGGGCGACGGCAGATCGGCGCCAGGCTGCGGAGGATCGAGCTGCTCGGCCGGCCGCAGCAGCTCGGTCATAGCGAGCCACATTTCCTCCCGCATATTCGACGCAAATTCCCATGCGGCGAAGCCCGCGTACTCGCGCAGGGCGCGCGATGCGGTCGCGCGCTGATCCTGCTCGGCTCGGAATGCCTGGAACACCAAAGCCGAAACGACGGCTAATGCGGCGAGCAGAATCGCCAACGTTGGCACGCCACGCCTCGGGCGGCCGGACGAGCGGGAGAGAACGTTAGGCATACGCGTCACGCGAAAGTCACGGGCGGACCAGACACAGGTGTTGCCCTCGAAATATGCGGTTCGGCGCGGCGCATACCTGTCAGCAAATTGTCAGGCCTCCTCAGCCTGAGCGGCCGACGACCATCTCCTCGCCTGCCGACATCGGCGTACGCTGGGGCAGCAGCACCGAAAACACGCTCCCATCGCCGTATTTGCTGCGCACGCTGACAGTCCCACCGAGCCGGTCGAGTAGCTTGCGCGTGATACTGAGGCCAAGCCCCGTACCACCATACTCGCGTGTGCGTGATTGATCGACTTGTCGGAAATCTTCCCAGATCGCCTGGAGGTCCTTTTCACGAATGCCGATGCCGGTGTCGACAACGTCGATGCGCACGCCATCGCCCATTTCAGCGCAGCGTGCCACAACGGACACTCGTCCTTTGTTCGTGAACTTCACGGCATTCGACAACAAGTTGAGCAACACCTGACGCACTTTTGTGCGGTCGGTGTGAAGCGCCGGACATTCAAGACCGATGTCGACCACGAACTCCAGAGCTTTCTTTCGCACCATGGGCTCGATCTGCTGCGAGACTTCGGCGATGACATCGCGCAGCTCGACGTCCTCGAGGTGCAACGGCATCTTGCCCGCCTCGATTTTGGCGAGATCGAGGATGTCGTTGATCAGCGCGAGCAGATGCTCGGCGGCGGCGCGCCCGCGGCGCAGTGCATCGCGCTGGCGTTCGTTGATGTCGCCGAGGACGCCGTCGATGAGGAGCGCCGAGTAACCAATGAGCGCATTGATCGGCGTACGCAGCTCGTGCGACATGCTCGCGAGAAACTCCGATTTCAGCCGATTGGCGCGCTCGACCTCCTGCGACTGCCATTGCAGTCGGGCATTCTGTTCTGCGAGGTCGGCGGTCGCCGCCCTGATGCGTTCCTCGAGCTCGCTGTTCATCGTCTTGAGCGTTTCATAAAGTCGCTCGATCTCGACTTCATTCGTCAGATCGTGCAACACGGAGACGATGGCGATTGGCTCGCCGCGCTCGTTCAGGATCTTTCCGGAGACGACTTCCACCGGCAGCTGGCTGCCGGTGATCGGGTGGACGAGCGCGATGCGCTCGCGACGAGCGCGCGTGTCAAGCAGCGCGAATTCGGAGATGAACGACGTGAACTTGGTATCGTTGCCGCGGACGGCCTGCAGCTGTCGACGACTGCGTTGCTGAATTTCACTCGCCTGGAACAGCTGCTCGGCCTGATCGTTCATCAGGATGATGTTCGCCCGCTCGTCGGTGACGAGAATCGGATCGGCGACGTTCTCGAGAATGAGATTCAGCCGATCGCGCTCGGACGACGCTTTCATCTCAGCGAGTCGAACGCGTTGCACCTGTCGCTCGAGCTCATTGGCGGCGCGGCGTAAGTCGGTCACGTCGCGCAAGACGGACAGCACGGCGTCATCGGGGCCGACACGTTCGCTCAGTGGATGCGCCAACACCTCGAAGAGCAGATCATTGCCTTCGTCCGGATCGACGAGGTTCAACTCACGCGGTCCCCCCGATTGGCCACCCGTCATCACGGCTTTCGCGAGAAACGACGTGAACAGCAGATTGTTCAGCTCGATCGCGCGGCGTCGTCCAGATGAATCGCCCTCCTTAAAGTTCAACAGTCGTTCAGCCCGCGAATTTTGGGCGATGATGTCGTTCGTAGCGTTGGTGATGACAACCGGATCAGGAAGCGAATCGACCATCAAGGTCAAGCGATCGCGCTGCTGCGACAGCCGCTCGATCGAGTCGCGAGATTCCTGAAGCGTAGCAAGGCGCGCGATGATCGGGCCGGCGAGCATAACGAGCGACGTCACCGACCCGAGGACGCGCTCGGGAATCGCGCCGTCGATCACGATCACGCCGCCGGGGGCGCTCGCGAGGCGTCGCTCGATCGACGCGAGCAACGTCACCTCACCTTCTCCAACGATCTCCTGGGCGTGCTGCACTGTCATTGCTGGCAGCGTACCCTTCATGCGCGCTTGCGGCATTGGCAGCGCCGTCCAGCGTGCCATCGAGACAAATGCTCGAATGCTCGAGCGTCCACCGCCAGTGACGGGAACGAGGGCCAGCGCGCATATCACGAGCGGATTCGAAAGATCGCCGATCGAAATCGCCGCCTGCGGCGGGGAGTCGTAGCCGAGGCTCGAAAGAGAAATCAGCGTTTCCTGCGCTGTATCGAGACGCAGCATGTGCCCGCGCTCGGCGTCTGCCAGGTCGAGCACCTGAGCGAGCAGAAACGACGCAGCCGACGAAAAATCCGGCGCTTCGGCGAGTGCGGAGAGAACGCCCGCGACGGTGCGATCGGCGACTTCCGTCGCGCCGATCAATCCTTCGAGATCACGCGTTCTGCTGTTCAAGCCGACGTCTCAGCTCCGCATTTTCGCGCTGCACACGCTCGAGCTCCGACATCTCGCTCGCTCCAAGCTCACGCGGACGCGACACCGGCGCTGTGATGCCTACAGCCTCCGAGTACTTCAAGTACGTATCGATCGATGCAACGACGATGCGTGCTTCGACCGTCACCAAGTCGATTCCTACGAGGGAGACGCGTACCCACGCGTCGATGACGATGCCCTTGTCCAGAACACGGTCGAGAACATCGATGAGTGAACTACCGCTAGGCGTGCGTTCGACGGCCATGGAGGAGAGGGTTGGGGGCTAGTGAGGGAATTGGGATTTCGCTGAACGCAATCTCGGGCGTTGTGAGCGATCGAGCTTCGGCGGCGCGCGTCAGCTCTTCGCTCCTCTCTTTTTTGCGAGTCCTTCCAGTGTGCGCTCGATCCGGTCGAGACGCTCCTCGAGCTGCCCTTGCCGCAGTGCGGGATTAGGCGAGCCGGATGTGAGCCGCGGATCGCTGCGCCACCAGTTCAGGCCGATTTGTTCGGCCTTATCGATCGAGCAGACGAGCAGCCGCACTTGAATCGTGAGAAGCTCGACATTCGCGAGATTGATTTTGATATCGCCGGCGACGACCAGCCCTTTGTCGAGGACACGGTCGAGAATGTCAACCAAGCCATGCGAGCGAGACGGATTAACGAGCTCGGGCAATCAGGCGATCCTCGTATTCGCGTTGTCCCCGGTCGAGACGAACGCGCCGGCAGAGCCGCGTGCTTCTCGTCATTAGCGCAGTCGGCCCAACGGTCCGAGGTCGATGTTCAGATCCTCGTCGGTGAGTCCGAATGTCGTTTTGAGCTCCTCCATTCGCTCGTTGAGCTTCAGGAGCGCGAGCCCGAGGCGTTCGATTTGTTCGTCCGACAGCGTGCCGCCATCCATACGACGGATGGCTTGATGCTCCAAAATTTCCCGCAGCAGTTCTATCACGGTCAGCACGAGTCGCGCAAGACCGTTTTCGACGTGTTCTGGATCGGCGTTGATGCGGTCAGGCAACGTACGAGCGAGCGCATCCAGCGCTACATCCGGAGGCGAGGCCGGACCTATCGAATCGTTACCGCGTGGTTCGTTCGGAGCGGCGATGGAGTCGTCGCGTTCAGACATCGCAGTTGGGGCTGCTAGAATCATGCCTGGCTAGGCGCAGACTGATCTGCCGCAAAATTGTACGGCGCGCGAGGCCCGGCAACAATGATTCTAAACTTCTCGCCAACATCCAGTTGCAAAAGCTCGAGTCGATATCGCTCCAGCTCGTCCTGCCGAACGAGATGCGCAATCGAAAGGACGGTTGCCGAGGTCGATCGAATTTCGCCTCTCGTTACAACGGATACTGCCTGGCTTACCCGCTCGGCTACTCCGTTCGCTTCGATGCGCTGCTGCTCTTCGCTTCGCGTACGCTCGCGGACCGCTTCGAGGTAGCGCCGACCTGCCGCGGGCTCGTCCCGCCGCGGCTGAGTGGTCGAGTGCTTTTGGCCTTGGCCCCTCGGCACGACGAGGACCGACATCTCAACAGCGCCAGCCACTCGATGGAGGCGATCGATCAATTGCGCTCGACGTTCTTGAAGATCGGAGAGCAGTGCGTCGTCGTCGGCAAAGCGCGTCCCGAACCGTGCCGGGAGCGGTGTACGTCCTGTCGCCAGCGCCGCCTCGACAACCTCGTTATGCACGATCGCGAGTTTGGCGAGCCCGCTGCCGCTCGCACGCAGAGTCGCCTCGTCGATCGTCGCGATCCACGCCTCGAGGCCCTCCCCCTCGCGCACGACGACCACCCGCACCGGTGTGTCCGCGATGCCGACGAGACCGGAAGGGAATGCTTCAGTCTTTGGCGGAGCCAGGACGCAGTAGAGATACGTCACCATGCTGCCGCGAACCGGAGCGCTCCAGCGCCGTTTGCACCGACGTGAGAATGAGCTTGAGGTCCACCGAGAGGAGGTCGATGTCGGCGATGGATATCATGACCTGACCCGATATGACGACTCCTTTGTCGAGAACGTGATTGAGTAGATCGCCAAGTACGAGCTGACTGTCAGCGAGCTCGTCGTCTTCGGAGCCGTTAGGCGTCATCGGCATCTTGAGCAAAAGAGCCCTGAACAAAGTGGTATATCGGCCACGGTCCCGTGAAGTCGAATCGAAAACCACGTGCTGCGTACTGCCCGACGATGTCGGTGAGCTCACGTTGGAATTGCTCGAGCCCTTCCGGCGCGACGAGAAATGCCGCATCGAGGATGAGCGGCGCATCAGTCTCTGGAGCGCCGCGGGACGCAGTGCGGCTCTGCGTGGTGTCGAGGGCAAGCGGCCGGAGCGCTGCGACGATTTCGCGCGAAACCCGCACGCCGATCGAGCGGAGCTCAGTCTTGCGCTCCGTATCGAACTTCCGCTCCAGCAGATAGCGTTGTCCGGGGGACGCCGCTGCAGAAGCGTCGCGCAGCTCGGCCAACCGAGGACTGAGCTCGGCAGCCGACTTCGTGAGCTCATTGTCGATGCGATAGACTCGGAGCGCATACTCGCGACCAGAGGCTGCTCGCTCGAGGGTCGCGGAAAGCTGCGCGCGTCGGTCGTTGAGCATTTTTTGTACAGCCGCCGCGCTGCTGAAGAGCGAAAATATTGGCAGCGGCACCACCGATCCGTGATCGCTCGCCCAGGTCAAAACGCGGTCGTGCGACACCGCACGCGGGGCGAGCCACTCGACGTCTTCCGTGGCTCGCTCGACGGCCTCCGGCGCGTATTGCTCCCCGTCGAGCCGTGAAACGAGCGCCGCGAGATCGCGATCGGCACACAGCTCGACTGACACATCATCCAGTCCTCCCGGCGCCCGAGTCGCATCGAACGCCGCACGAACGACGCCGTAGACATACCAGATCTCAGGGTGTGCGGACATCAGACTCGGGAAGACGGACCTTGTCGTAATACGCTAGTCTTGCAGGCGCCAACATTCGCACCAGTGGCGGATCGCGGCAACGCCAACCGGTGGTGGATTGGTGTCGGGGGCAACTATAACTGGTGTCACGGCGTGGTTGGGTCGTTCGGCCTGTTTCACAACACGGTTGCGCACAACACCACGGATGGCGATACCGGTCGCTCCGAGCTTCGCGGATAGTCGCTTCGTCTCGGCCACGACCGCGGGTTCGTCGAGCGAGACGAGCACAACGCCAGCTTTGGTAGAGTCGTGTAGCAATCGATCGAGCGCCCGTGTTCGCCGGCTGAAGTTGATGAGATCTTGAGCCGCTTCTACGAGCCCCGAGACTTCGTGGTATTTCATGATGAGACGCATCAGTCGATGGCTCCACTCGAGGGCCAATGCGGGCAGCTCAATGAGTCTCATGAGGTGACCCGTCGGCGCCGGGTCGACGATGATGCGCTCGTAGCGTCCTTCCTCGAGCGCGTCGCCGAGTGAGGCGAGCGCATACAGCTCGTCGATGCCCGGCGGAGCGAGCGCCAGCAGGTCGCGCAAAATCGCGCGATCATAGGCAATGTCGATGCTGCCGCCAGTGAGTGCGTCGAAAAAGCGGTCGATACGATCGCGATATCGGTCGCTCAGCTCGTGGAACGCAGATGCTGCGTCCATTTGCCAGACGTGTAGGCCTGGTGTGGCAGCAAGAGGCTCGGGGCCGGCGCTGGCCCAGTTCGCGACAGCGATCCCCAGCGCGTCACCGATGGAGGGTGCTGGATCGCTTGAGACGAGAAGGACGTCACCGGTGCGAGTCGGGTCGTCGAGGGCGGAGTAAATCGCGAGAGCGCAGGCGACGGTGGTTTTACCGACGCCGCCCTTGCCGCCGACGATCGTGAGGGTGCGCAACAGGTCGCGTATGGTACGCTGCGCGCGGTCGCGATCATCATCTCGCGGCCGGCGAGCCGGCCCCGCGTTCGAAGTTCGCTTTGCTCGGCTTCCGCTCCGCAATCCTTTACCAGCCTTCGGCACCGATTTCCTGCGCCCGAGCACCGTCTCGCCCGAATCCAGCTTGCCTAACGCGGCGGCACATTGCATCAACCCGACAGGCGGCGGATCGATTCGCGGAAGCGCGAAGAGAAGGCCCGATGGCCCGATCGCCGCGAGTTCCTGCATCGCTGCCGCGATCTCGGCGTCCGTGCGCTCTATCGCATCCACGATGATCGCCACGATCGCGATCCCCATCTGCCGCAATGACTCGGCGTATCGAACCGTCTCACTCACAACGACGCGCTCGGGACGTGTCACGAGAATCGCCCCCGCGCGCTCCGAGCTGCCTAACGCATCGCGCAGCTGTCCGAGCGTGCGACGCATCTCGTCCAGAAAATCGTCGGCAGCATCCCGCCGATACCGCCGCGTCAGCGCGCTCACCATGAACCGATGCTTCGCCTGCATCGAGTCGAGTAAGATC
>DATBBP010000102.1:0-9005 GCA_036270935.1 Gemmatimonadaceae bacterium | reverse complement strand
GTGGCGCCTAACGAGCGCGACGATCTCTTCTGGATCCTGATCGGCGACGAGCCGGCAGGTGATCTTCGCGTGCGCTTCACTCGGAATCACCGTTTTCTCGCCAGGGCCTTGGTAGCCGCCCCACATCCCGTTCACCTCGAGCGTCGGCCGAGCCCACTGACGCTCGAGAGTGGAGTATGCTACCTCGCCGAAACTCGCCGGTGCGCCGACCTGCGCGAGATATGCTTTCTCGTCGAAGGGAAGCGCAGCGATCGCCGCGCGCTCGGCGGGAGTCAGCTCACGAACTCGATCGTAAAAGCCGTTGACGGCGACACGCCCGGTTGGCTCGTGCAACGACGCGATCAGCTGCGCCATCGCGTGCAGCGGATTCGCGACGCCGCCGCCGTGACGGCCCGAGTGAAGATCTTTGGCCGCGGCCGTGAGCGTGATTTCGAGTCCGGCAAGTCCGCGACTAGAGACGGTCAGCGACGGCTCGTCGATGCGCCACATCGCGCCGTCCGCGGAGATGACGACGTCAGCGGCGAGCATCTTTTTATGCTCGGCGATGAACGCGTCGAGGCTCGGACTGCCGATCTCCTCCTCGCCCTCGAACATGCATTTGATGTTGAGCGGCAGTGTCCCCACGGTCGCGAAGAATGCTTCCGAGACCTTGATCGGAATGAGCATCGGTCCCTTATCGTCGGACACGCCGCGAGCGAAGAGGCGACCGTCGCGAACAGTCGGCGTGAACGGAGGGCTCTTCCATTTTTCCAGCGGATCCGCGGGCTGCACGTCGTAGTGCCCGTACACGAGCGCGGTGAGCTTTCCCGGCGCGCCGAGCCATTCGCCGTAGATGACGGGGTTTCGCGCGGTCGGGATCGTGCGCACGAGAAAGGGCCCCGCGCTCGTGAGCGCGTCCGCAACCCAACGACCGGCCGCGGCGACGTCACGAGCGTGTGCAGGATCGGTGCTGACGCTCGGGATCGTCGCGAACTCGATGAGCTGCGTGAGTATTCGGTCTTCGCGCTCGGCGAGGTGCTCGAGCACTCCGTCAACCGCTGTCATTTTCCACCATCGATCGACAACACCTGGCCCGTGATCCAGCCGGCATATTCGGAGGCGAAGAAGAGCACGCCATACGTGATATCATCAGGTGTGCCGAGTCGTTTCAGCGCGATCTTGTTCACCAGCTCGGCTTGTCCCGTGGGGCCGTAGGCCTGCCACTGCCGCTCCGTCGTCGGATTCGAGCGCACGAACCCCGGAGCGATGTTATTCACCGTAATGCCCCACGGCCCGAGCTCATGGGCCAACTGCCGCGTCAAACCGATCTGCGCTGCCTTGGCCGATGCGTAGGCCTGGATTCCCGTTAGGCTGACGCCGAGTCCCGCGCCACTCGAGATGTTGATGATGCGGCCGGCGCGCGCTGCCTTCATGCCCGGCGCAACGGCCTGCGCGCAGTAGAACGCACCGGTGACGTTGACGTCGAAGATGCGCTGCCAGTCCTCGGGCGTTACTCGTTCGAGCGGACGACCAGTCTGACCCAACACACCACCAGCATTGTTCACGAGCACGTCGACGCGTCCCGTTGCCGCGGACGCCTGAGTCACCAAGTTGTCGACCGCGCGTTTGTCGCCGACGTCGACCGTTTGCACCGCGCAGCGGCCGCCCTCATCAACACAGAGCCGACGGGTCTCGGCCAGCTCGCCTTCAAGGACGTCACACGCCCAGACACTCGCACCGCGTTCAGCGAAAGCTAAACTAATAGCTCGTCCAAAGCCGTGTGCCGCGCCCGTAACGAGGACGGTCTTGTTCGCGAACCCCAGAGTCATCGAAAACGCCGCGCGAGAGTCGCCGGTTGGGCGTTAGGCATCGGCACTCCATCCGGAGTTCAATAGAGCGCGCGTTTCGTCGACCGCCGCGGCCCACAGCGCCAGCATGTCGTCGTCGGACCGCTGATATAGTCCACCGTAATTGCCGTCGCCGATGTACTTGCGCATCGCGATCGGATCCAGCGTCCGCACCCGTGCGAGATCCACCATCGCCTTCTGGGTCACCGGCATCGTGACGCCCGACAAGCGCGTCCATGGAAAATTCTCCATCCACGACCCATGCGATGCTACCGGATCGATCTGCTGAACCTTTGCCCAGGTCCGCGGCGCGTTCCACCAATTGTGAAAGATTACGCGACAGCCGACGTGATCGGCTGCCCACTCTTGCGCGAGTTGCTGCACCGCGCCGTTACCGCCATGACCGTTCACGATGAGGATACGACGAAAGCCACTGTGCGCCATGCTGTCGAGAATGTCGCGCACGACGTTGAGATGTGTCTCAACGCGCAACGAGATGCTTCCCGGGAACTCGCGAAAGTACGGCGTGACGCCGTAAGCGACCACGGGAAAGACCGGGACGCCAAGTGGGTCCGCTACTTCGGCGGCGAGACGCTCGGGGAGAATGCAATCGACAGTGAGCCGCAGGTAGCTGTGTTGCTCGGTGCTGCCCAGAGGGAGAATCGCGCGGTCGTCGCGCTTCAGATACTCCTCGACCTGCATCCAGTTCATGTCGCTGATGCGCACTCTTATTCCGTCCCGTCTCAACGAGTCGGGCGACAAGTTACGCGCCGACGTTGTGATGTGCGACCAGACGAAAATCCGCTTTCCGCTGCTCTTGACTCGGCGCTGCCGCCGAGCGTAGGCTCGGCAGGGGTGCAACCGCCGGCGATTTTGATGTCTCTTGCCGGCCTTTCGGTACTGCTCCTACGAGCGTGTCGCGCCATCCTCGGGGCATGCACGCGAGTCACCAAGCGGCGAGGGAGGTGGGGATATGGGGATGGCGGCGACTACAGCCAAGATCTGGACGCTGGACGAATTACACAGCCTGCCAGACGACGGCAACAAGTACGAGCTCATTCACGGGGAGCTGTTCGTGACGCCCCCGCCGACGGACTACCACGAGACGACCGCGGCCCGCCTGACGCGGCTGCTCGATCCCTTCGTTGCCGCGAACGGTCTGGGGTTCGTCTATCGTCCGCGGGCCGTGATGCGGCTCCAGGGTTCAGAGGTCGAACCCGACCTCATGGTGCGTACAGCGCATCCTCGTCCCGAGAAAGATTGGAACAAGGCGCCGAAGCCGAGCCTCATTGTCGAGATCTTGTCCGAGTACACGCGGCGGCGCGATCGAGTTCAGAAGAAGAGTTTCTACCTCGAGGCTGGCGTCGAGTACTGGATTGTCGATCCCGAAACGCGCGCAATAACAGTTGCACGTCCGGGAGAGCCCGAGCGCGTCGAGCGCGAGGCGATGTCGTGGACGCCAGTCGGCGTTTCGGCAACCCTCATCCTCGGCTTCGCCGACATTTTTGGCTAACGCGCCGGGCGTCCCGAGTCGACAAGTCGGCCGTCGCTGAATACACTTTCGCCGGTGAACTTAAGGGAGCACTTCGGATGAGTGGCGTACGTGTACTGGTCGGAACGAAGAAGGGAGCGTTCACGCTCACGGCAGACGGGAGGCGCAAGAATTGGGAGATCTCCGGCCCGCACTTCGCGGGCTGGGAGATCTATCACATGAAGGGCTCCCCCGCCGACCCGAATCGCATCTATGTCTCGCAGAGCAGTGGCTGGTTCGGCCAGGTGATGCCGCGCTCCGACGACGGCGGGAAGACGTGGCAGACCGTTGGCAACAAGTTCACGTACGACGGCATCGCCGGCACGCACGCTTGGTACGACGGCAGCCCACATCCCTGGGAGTTCAAGCGCGTCTGGCATCTCGAGCCGTCGTTAGGCGATCCGGATACGGTCTATGCGGGTGTCGAGGACGCCGCGATGTTTCGCAGCACGGACGGCGGCCAGAACTGGGAGGAGCTCTCGGGTCTCCGAAAGCACGACACGGGTCCGAAGTGGCAGCCAGGCGCGGGCGGCCTGTGTCTGCACACGATTCTCATCGATCCGACGAATCCCCGGCGCATGTTCATCGCCATTTCGGCTGCCGGTGCGTTCCGCACTGAAGATGGCGGCGCCACGTGGAGGCCGATCAATCGTGGATTACACTCGCAGTTCATGCCCGATCCGACAGCCGAGGTGGGCCATTGTGTTCATCGCTTGGCGATGCACCGGTCTCGGCCGAATACCCTCTACATGCAGAAGCACTGGGACGTCATGCGCACCGACGACGCCGGCGGTCAATGGACCGAGATCAGCGGCAACTTGCCGACCGATTTCGGGTTCGTGATCGACGTCAACACCAACGAGCCAGAGACGGTCTACGTCGTACCGATCAAGAGCGACTCTGAGCACTACGTGTATGATGGCAAGCTGCGCGTCTTTCGCAGCCGCACGGGTGGCAACGAGTGGGAGCCGCTCACGAAAGGGCTGCCGCAGAAGGATTGCTACGTGAACGTGCTTCGCGACGCGATGAGCGTCGATTCGCTCGATCCTTGCGGTGTGTACTTCGGAACATCGGGCGGGCAGGTGTACGCTTCCGCCGACGGCGGCGACAGCTGGGACGCGATCGTGAGAGACCTGCCTGCCGTGTTGTCTGTCGAGGTACAAACGCTCGCGTGATTCGTGTCGTGTTGCCGCCGCCGCTCCGGATCCTGGCGCACACGGGTCCGGAGATCTCGGTCGAGGTACAGGGTGCCGTGACACAACGGTCTGTGCTCGACGCCGTCGAGCATCGATATCCGATGCTGCGTGGCACGCTGCGGGATCAGGACACGTTGCGTCGCCGTCCGCTCGTGCGCTTCTTCGCGTGCGAGGATGATCTGTCGAACGAAGCGCCGGACACGCCGCTGCCGGCCGAGGTGGCGAACGGCGACGAGCCCTTGCTCATCATCGGGGCGATCGCGGGCGGCTAACCGCAGCGTAGTGAGCAAACGCGCAACACCGGTCGACCTGTCCGATTCGAGACGCCGACGCGACGCCGGCGAGGACAAAATGGCGCTCTGACGTGACGCGCGGCCCGGTCGTCGAAGTTGGCAGAGAAGAGTCGTCGTGCTCACCTAACGAGCAACGCGCAGGCGACTAGCCGACCCGCAATTACAAATCGGTGTGCTTTTTCACGTCAGGCTCGGCCTGACGTGCAGTCGCGCTCGCGCCCGACCATCACCTCTGACGCTGGAGGATGTCATGTCAAGGCTACCAACCACCATCGCGTCTGTGATCGCACTGCTCGGCCCAATCGCCATGGCGCGATCGCAGACCGGGCCGGTCGCGCCACGCGTCAGCGTGCCGGTCAAGCGCGTGGTGCTGTTCTCGTCGGGCGTCGGCTACTACGAGCACGACGGAACCGTTCATGGCGACGCGATGACAGAACTGCGCTTCAAGACCGATCAGATCAACGATGTGCTCAAATCCCTCGTGCTGCAGGATCGAGACGGAGGACACGTTGGTGCGGTGACATATCCGTCGCAGGCTCCGATTTCGAGAACGCTCAAGAGCTTTCAGGTTGATATCACGAGTAATCCGAGCCTGGCCGACCTGCTCAATCAGCTGCGTGGCGCGCGCGTGACGGTGCAGGAGGGCACCGAACACGTTTCGGGCACCGTGCTCGGTGTCGAGAGTCGCAACAAGGCCGTTGGAGCCGAGCGAATCGTCGTACCAACCCTCGACTTGCTGGCCAACGGGACCATTCACGCTGTCGAGCTGCCGTCGATCTCAGGTCTCACGCTCGACGATCCACAGTTGCAAGAGGAATTGACGAAGGCGCTCGCCGCGCTCGCGCAGGCGCGTGACCAGGACAAGAAGCCGGTGACCGTGGAGTTCAGCGGCGCCGGCGACCGACGAGTACGTCTCGGGTACGTCGTCGAGGCGCCCGTGTGGAAGACGAGCTATCGACTCTTGTTAGGCGACAACCACTCGCAATTGCAGGGGTGGGCGATCGTCGAGAATCAAACCGAGAGCGATTGGAACGATGTCTCGCTGTCACTCGTTAGTGGTCGACCGATCTCGTTCACGATGGATCTGTACCAGCCACTCTACGCGACACGGCCAGTGGTCGTCCCGAAGCTCTTTGCCGGGTTGCATCCACAGCTCTACGCGAACGGCGTTTCGACGCGCGTCGACTCAGTGGTGATGCGATCGATGGGGAACGCGGAGGTCAAGATTCGCGGCGCGTCGACGCTACAGCTTGAGGAGGTCGTGGTCACGGGCACAGGGACGCGTGACTATGCCGAGGATGAGTCCGTGCAGTCGATTGCGCAGGCGGCCGACCTCGGCGAGTTGTTCGAGTACTCGGTGGGTAACGTCACGCTTGCCCGGCAAAAATCGGCGATGCTTCCGATCATCGTCGACAGCGTCTGCGTCGAACGCGTGTCGATCTTCAACCAGTCCGTGTTGGCGAGAAATGCCTTGACCGGCGTGCGGCTAACGAACAGCACGGGCAAGCTGCTGCTGCAAGGCCCGATCACTGTGCTCGATCGGAACACTTACGCGGGCGATGCCCGCATCGACGACGTGCCGAGTGGGCAGCAGCGATTGCTGAGCTATGGTGTGGATCTTCAGCTCGTCGTCGACGTCACCGACGACCACACCGATCGCGTCGTGAATGGAAAGATCGTCAAGGGAGTTCTCGAGGTGTTTACCAAGCAGTATCACACCCGAACCTATCGCGCGACCAACTCGAGCGATCACGATAAAACGCTCATCATCGAGCATAGCCGGCGGCCCGGCTTCGCGCTCGTCGATACGCCCAAACCGATCGAGAGCCTGCCGAACCTGTATCGCTTCGAAGGCGTAGCGCCGGCCGGTAAGGTCGCGACCTTCACCGTCAAAGAGGAGTTCACCGCAACCTCGAGCTTTGCCCTTCTCGGCGCCGACGTCGGATCGCTTCTCTCGACATGGCAGCTCGGCGGAATCGCCAGCAATGTGCGCGACGCTTTGGCAAGGGCGACTCAGCTCCGACAAGCGATGATGGACACCGAGCGTCAGATCAATGATTGCGCGCAGCGTCTCGCTGTCATTACCCAGGAGCAAGCGCGCATTCGCGAAGACATGAAGACCGTCTCCTCGAACACGCCTTATTACGCTCGCTTGCTCGCGAAGCTCAACGATCAGGAATCCGAGATCGAGCGGCTACAGCGGGAGCGTGACGATCTGGTTACGCGGCGGGATGCTCAGCGACATGAGCTCGACGCTTTTCTTCGGGATCTCGATGTCAGCTAGCCGGACAGCTGGTATAACCGGTCATCTTCTACACGGTAGAGTAGCGGCGCGACCTGGATCTTGGGGTAGATCGCGCGCAGGCGCGCCGCTTCCTGCAGTACAAACTCGACCTCGTCGCGGATGCCGAACTTCGGCGCGCTGTCGGCGAAGTGCCGCTCCGCGCGCGCGCGATCCCAGCCGGCGTTCGCGACCATCCCCTCGACGAATTGCTCTCGCCGCTGTGCGAGGCGCGCCATTCCGCAATCTGTGTGTCCGATGAGAACGATCGTGTGCACGCCGCCCACCGCGATCGCGTAGGAGATGCGAAATTCGTTGTCGCGCATATTCGCACCGGCTGTGCGAAGCACGAAGGCAAAATCGTTAGGTATTCGTAGCGCCTTCCGGCTGTCCATGCACATGCCGATGAGGAGCTCTGGACGCGTGACGCCGTTGAGCGGCCGTCCGAGGTTGTGATATTCGAGGAGATGGCCGACGGGCGTGTCGCGGTAGATCGGCAGAATGTCATCGGCCGTTTCGACGGGAAGAATCTCGGGCATTCGCTACGCAGCGTTGGGCAAGGAGAGTCGCGGCCGCATGGCGTTGGGGCGCACGAAGCGGAGCGCGTCGCGGCCGATCCACGGCACCAGCGCGAGGAGCAACAGGACGACCGCCATCGTACGCCTAACGACGGTCGCCGTCGTGGCGACGCTCGCCTGGAGCCGCGGAAGTGCACCCGTCTGGCTCCGCAGCACGGGTTCGAGCGACAGCTTCGTCGTCGCCGTGCGCGCAACAACGCGCACCCATGCCGCGTCGCACGGAATCGTCCAGCGCGCTTCACGTCCGTGCGCGATCTCAGCGAGGACGCGGCCACCCGGGCCGATGAGCATCAGTGTAGCCTCCTCGCCCGAGAAGGCTACCGAAACTGTGTCGCCGACGACGGAGAGCGACGTCAGCGCAATGTCCGCGCGGCCGGCGTGGCCGAACACGGCATAGGCCTGTCCCGCGAGCAAAGCCGATTCGAGATGGCGCGCGTCGGTGGATGGCGCGGCAATCATCGTCCAGAAACCGCCAGAATCGTTGAGTCGATCCACGTCGTGTGCGTCGTCGTTTGCGACGCCCCACACGGGCCGGCCCGCGTCGAGCGCGACGTTCCACGCGCCATCGCTGCGGCCAAAGGTGCTTCCGATTTCGATCGCCGTGTAGCCCGTGAGCGCTCGAACGTCGGCCTCGGCCACCGCTCGCCGAAGCCATGGGTGCGCGAGAATTACGAGAGCGGAGCTCTCCCGCAATCGGTCGATGCGGTGCTGCTCCTCGTCGCGACCCTGCAGCAATGGGTAGTCGAGCCAATCGATGCGTCGCGGACCCACCGCGAGAAAGTGAACCTTGCGCAGATTGAAGCCATGCTCGTACACGGTGAGCGCCGACGAATCGCTCCCTTGCGGCTGCGTGACGATCTGATAGTTCGAAACAGGGGAGGCGGCGTAGCCGAGCGCGCGGTAGCGGCGCTCGACGTCGTCCGCAGAGCCGTGGCCATTCGTGAGGCCAGCCCACGCTCGAGTGTGCGCATGCAAGTTGACCTTCTGCCACGCGCTACCCGGCGTGATTGCCGAGTACGGGTTGTACCAGAAACGTCCTTGGAATGGCCGCGCAGCGGGGAAGCGGTGAACTGGACACCAGAGATAGACAGCGGCAAGGCCAAACCAGACGGTGCCGGCCGATGCGCGCAGAAGACGCCGGGGCCGTTGCCGTTTCGAGGGATTGTCGAGCGGCGACGCCGTAATGGCGCCGTCACTGTACTCCGAGGAGACGCGCCGTTTAGCCGCGAGCGCGGTCATGAGCTCGAATTGGCACGGCAATCAAGATGAGTGCTTCCGCATCGGGTGAACAAGACCAGGC
>DATBBP010000101.1:0-2750 GCA_036270935.1 Gemmatimonadaceae bacterium | reverse complement strand
CCTGCCGCACCGTGGTAAACTGAAGCTCCGCACGCCGGAGAGGTGGCCGAGAGGCTGAAGGCGGCGGTTTGCTAAACCGTTATACGGGCTAACACCTGTATCGAGGGTTCGAATCCCTCCCTCTCCGTAGAATGTGCAAAGCGAAGAGAGCCGGGGACGCGCAAAGCGCGTCCCGGCTCTCTTTGCTTTGCACTTCTACGGAGAGGGAGGCTCGCGGCCTACTCCTCTCGCCTGCGCGCACACGCGCTACTCGCGCCCGCCCGGGCAGATTTTATTTAGAGATGCCGAGGGCAGTCCCCGGCCTAGGCGCTGTTCGACCCTCCGCCCTCTGCCCACCACCCTCTGCCCTCTACCGGTTTGACACACCGACTTCGATTCGCTCCTTCGCCGACCGGCTATCTCCACGTTGGTGGCGCGCGGACCGCGCTCTTCAACTGGCTATTCGCGAAGCATTATGGCGGTCAGTTCCTGCTCCGCGTCGAAGATACCGATCGCGCGCGCAGCACGGAGGCCAGCACCCGAGCGATCTTCGACGGGCTCGAGTGGCTCGGACTGCTGTGGGACGAGGACGTCGTCTATCAGGGAGCAAATCTCGAGCGGCACCGAGCGGACGCGCGACGGTTACTCGAGGTCGGCGCCGCGTATCGCTGCTTCTGCACGCCTGACGAGATCGACGCGAGACGTCGTGAGGCCGAGCAGCGTGGTGACGCGTTCAAGTACGACCGGCGCTGCGATCGGCTTCCGGCCGACGAGGTCGCGCGCCGCGTGGCGGCGGGCGTGCCGCACGTCGTGCGTTTCCGCGTTCCCGAGGGTGAGACGTCGTGGGACGACCTCGTGCATGGCGTGATCACCTTCCCGAACAAGGACGTCGAGGACTTCGTCGTTCTCCGCTCCGACACGACCCCGATCTACAACATGGCCGTCGTCTCGGACGACATTGCGATGCGGATCACACTCGTTATGCGAGGCGACGATCACATCTCCAACACGCCGAAGCAGATCATGCTGTACAATGCGCTCGGCGCGACGCTGCCGCGGTTCGCTCACCTGCCGATGATCCACGGGCTCGACGGCAAGAAGCTCAGCAAGCGCCACGGCGCAACCGCGGTTGGTGATTATCGTCACCTAGGGATCCTGCCACAAGCGATGCTGAACTTCCTCGCGCTGCTCGGCTGGTCTCCGGGCAACGACATCGAAGTGATGACGGTGCCGCAGATGATCGAGCTCTTCTCCGTCGAGGGGTTGTCGAAGAAGGCCGCGATCTTCGATCCGAAAAAGCTCGAGTGGATGAACGGACAACATTTGAGTCTGCTTCCGAGTGAGTCGCTCGCGCCGATCGTCAGCGACGCGCTCGTCGAAGCGGGGCTCGTTACACGCGACGAGATAAACGTACGTCGCGTTTGGTTGATCTCGCTCATCGATGTGTTGAAGCTGCGCTCGCGCACCATCGACGACATCGTGCGGCAAGCGGCGCCGTACCTCGCCGAGCACGTGAGTTATGACGCTGATGCAATCGCGAAACAGTGGAAGGACCGTGCGGCGACAGTGGAGTTGTTGTTGAGTGTGCGCGACACTCTGACATCAGTAAACACTTGGGAGCCGCACCAAATTGAAGATGGTCTGCGCGCAGAAGCGGAGCGACGCGGCGTTGGCGCTGGCAAAATGTTTCAACCGTTGCGCGTCGCGCTCACTGGGCTGACCGTGAGCGCGGGCATCTTCGATGTGCTGATATTGCTCGGTCGCGAGCGCTCGCTCGAGCGCATCGACGACGCGGTGAATTTTTTGCGCGCGTGACGATATCGCACGCGGAAGCGTTGACCCTCTAGAGTGCGGTAGCGTACATTCCCCTGCCGCACAACGCGTTACCTACCGCGCTTCGGGGATCACACTTTCGCAGAGCAGGCTCATGACGGAGCCATTGACCCAGTTGGAACGACGCGTCTATCACTACCTGATAGACTTCCTTGCCGAAAACACGTACCAACCGAGCATTAGAGAGATTGCTAAACGGTTTCGTATCAAGTCAACAAAAACCGTTTCGGATTTATTGCATGCTCTCGAAAGCAAAGGCTACATCCAGCGCGACGAATCACGCTCGCGCGGCGTGCGCCTGCTCGGTTTCGCGGCGGCCGGCCAGACTCAGCCGGTGCCGTACTACGGCAGAATTCACGCGGGTGAGCCGTCGTTGCTGCCCGAACATCGTAAGTATTTCATAACTATCGATCGCCGCTTCGTGCCTAGCGAGGATGTCTTCTTCGTGAAGATCAAAGGCGACAGCATGGTCGGACGTGGCGTGCTCGACGGCGACTTCGTGATGGTTACACCCTCGGCCCGCGCGAAGGATGGCGATATGGTCGCGGCGCGGATCGGCGAGGAGGCGACGGTGAAGACGCTGACACACCGCGGCGGAACGATCGTGCTGGAGCCGGCAAATGCCTCGGAGCGCTCCATCGAGGTCGGCCCGAGATCCGATTTCTCGGTTCTCGGCGTCGTCTGCGGTGTTTTTCGCCCGTTCTACGAGCAGGAGCCGCCGCCCACCTTCGCGGAGGAAGAACCGCAGCAGATCAGCTAGCGATCGCTGCCCTTTCCGTCCGCGACCGTCTTGTCCTTGTCCTTGTCGCGACGCTCCTTCTCCTTCCGCTCGCGAATGCGGCGTACGGCGTCGCGGAACTCATCTTCACTCACTGCCTGCTGCGCGTGCAACTGGAGGTCATTGTACATCCACGCGCGGTTGCGGGCTTCAACGGGCG
>DATBBP010000100.1:0-5202 GCA_036270935.1 Gemmatimonadaceae bacterium | reverse complement strand
AAGGTCAGGGCGATCGCGAGGCCGATCGCACAGCTACTCGAAAACCCAATTCGCATTTGTCTCCTCCTACGTTGCGGCCGCTTTGTCGATTGGAGCAGGACTCAGGCTGGGGACGTCACGCTTCATCGCGGCAACGTTCTTCCAGCCAGCCGGTGAGCTCTGGGCCTCTCCAATCGAAGCGAGTGGACCGCCGGTGCCAGTCGTTCCACGCGGCATCATCGCCGCGACACAGCGGAAACGGCATCCGCCATGCCCTGCGTTGCCGCATTTCGAGTTGTCAGCATGGGCCGAAGATCTAATGGCACCGCCACGCGCGAGCGCGCGTCAACGGGCACGACGTCCAAGCTGACAATTTTGGAGACGATCTGATTCGCTGCCTAACTACTATGGGCAGTCGAGGCGCGCAGCTCCTGATCGATCGAGTGCGCTGCATCGCGTCCTTCGCGAATTGCCCACACGACAAGAGATGCGCCACGACGCATGTCGCCGGCGGCAAAGACACCAGAAACGTTCGTGCGGTGCGCTGCGTCTGTGGCAACCAAGCCATCCGAGTTGCGTGCGACGCCGAGCGTACGAAGCAAAGCGCTCGGCGTTGGACCGCTGAATCCGATCGCGAGGAGCACGAGATCAGCGCGCAGCGAGAACTCCGTGCGCGGAATGGGGACAACGCGCGACGGACCGTCAGCGATTGCGTGCGTCTCAACGCGAATCGCATGCAGCCGCTCCAAGCGTCCATGCTTTCCCGAAAATCCGGTCGCTGAGACGCTCCACTCACGCGAGCATCCTTCTTCGTGCGCATGGGACGTGCGAAGCTGCATCGGCCAGAGCGGCCATGGTGTCGATATGTCGCGGTTCGGCGATGGCTGCGCGATGAGCACGAACTGCTGCACGCTCCGCGCGCCCTGCCTGATTGCCGTACCCGCGCAGTCCGCGCCCGTGTCACCGCCCCCGATGATGACGACGCGCTTGCCGCGGGCGTCGATGATCGTCTGCTCATCAATTGCGTCGCCAGCGAGATGGCGATTCTGCTGCGTCAGATAATCCATGGCGAGGTGGACGCCGCGCAGCTCGCGCCCGGGAACGTCGAGCGCCCGTGGCGCCTCGGCGCCGACGGCAAGGCAGATTGCATCGAAATCGCGCCGGAGCTCGTCGACACCGATATCGTCTCCGACACTCACGCCAGTGCGAAAGACGATGCCTTCGGCCACCAATTGCGCGAGACGTCGGTCAAGGACCTTTTTCTCGAGTTTGAAATCAGGAACTCCATATCGCAACAAGCCGCCAACGCGATCAGCTTTCTCGAAGACGACGACGCGGTGGCCGAATCGGCGAAGTTGTTGCGCGGCGGCGAGACCAGCGGGTCCGGAACCAATCACGGCGACGCGGCGTCCCGTCTCGTTGCTCGGCACCTCCGGTGTCACCCAATTCTCGGCGAAGCCGCGATCCGCGATGGCTTGCTCGATCGTACGGATGGTCACCGGATGGTCGATCAACGCAAGGACGCACGCCGACTCGCATGGCGCGGGGCAGAGACGCCCCGTGAGCTCCGGGAAGTTGTTCGTCGCGTGCAGCGTGTCAAACGCCTCGCGCCATTTTCCTCGATAAACCAGATCATTCCAATCCGGAATCACATTACGAACGGGACACCCCGTGTCACCCTGACAGAAGGGCACGCCGCAATCCATGCAGCGCGAGCCTTGCTCGCGGAGGTCGCTCTCCGGCATCGAAGCGTAGAACTCTCGCCAGTGCTGCACGCGAGTCTCCACGGCCTCGCGCGCCGGGGTCGCGCGCCGGAGTCTGAGAAAGCCTCTCGGATCACCCATGTCGCGATGCCTCATCGGCACGACGCACTTCTGCCTGACGAGTCCGGGCGAGCGCTCTTCGATACTCGACGGGCATAACGAGGACGAAATGTCGCAGGACGTGCTCCCAACGCGCGAGGACATGGCGAGCGCGCGGGCTACCGGTGTACCGAGCATGCTGCTCGACGAGGCGGCGAAGAATGTCGCGGTCGCTCGCATCGACCACCGGGCCGAGTTCCACCAACTCTCGATTGCAGTAGCGCTCGAACGAACTACTCTCGTCGAGGACGAAGGCGATGCCACCGCTCATGCCCGCCGCGAAATTGCGTCCCGCGCGGCCGAGTACGACGACGACGCCGCCAGTCATGTACTCGCAGCCGTGATTGCCGACGCCTTCAACGACGGCAAGGGCGCCGCTGTTCCGCACGGCGAACCGCTCGCCGGCCACACCGCCGAAATATGCCTCACCCGACGTCGCGCCATACAGCACCGTATTGCCGACGATGACTGTCTCGTCAGGCAAAAAGAGCGCCCCTCGCGGCGCGCGCACGACGAGCCTTCCTCCCGACAAACCCTTCCCGACGTAATCGTTCGCCTCACCCTCGAGCTCGAGCGAGAGTCCGCGCGCCGCAAAGGCGCCGAAGCTCTGTCCTGCCGAACCAGCGAACCGAACGACAATGGTCTCGTCAGGCAACCCGGCGTCGCCGTAGCGTCTCGCAATGTCTCCTGAAAGCATCGCACCGACAGCGCGGTCCGCGGTGCGGATGGGAAGAGCGAAGGCGACACGTTCGCCGCGCTCGAGGGCAGGGCGCGCCCGCTCGATGAGCTCGTGATCGAGCACGTCATCCAACTGATGCAGCTGGCGCTCGACGTGATGCCGCTCACTCGCATGGACTCGCTCACCGAGTGCCGGCATGTGTAGAAGCGCGGAAAGGTCGAGCGCCGGTGACTTGCCCGCCGCCCTCGTTAGGCCCGGCTGCAGCAGATCCGTTCGCCCGATCATCTCGTTCATCGAGCGGAAGCCGAGCTTGGCCATCAGCTCGCGCACCTCTTCGGCGACGAAGAAGAAGTAATTGATCAGATGTTCGGGACGGCCGGTGAAGTGCGCGCGCAGCACCGGGTCCTGCGTGGCGATCCCGACTGGACACGTGTTGAGGTGACATTTACGCATCATCACACAACCGGCTACCACGAGTGGCGCGGTCGCGAACCCATATTCATCCGCCCCAAGCAAGGCCGCGACGACGACATCGCGACCGGTCTTGAGCTGGCCGTCTGTCTGCAGACGAACTCGCCCCCGCAGACCCTTCAGGACCAGTGTCTGCTGTGTCTCGGCGAGGCCAATTTCCCATGGTATGCCGGCGCGCTTGATCGACGAAAGCGGTGATGCGCCCGTTCCGCCCGAGTCACCGGAGATCGTGATCAAGTCCGCATGCGCCTTGGCGACGCCCGCCGCGATCGTCCCCACGCCTGACTCGGAAACGAGCTTCACCGACACGATCGCACGAGGATTCACGCTTTTGAGATCGTGAATCAGCTGCGCGAGATCTTCGATCGAGTAGATGTCGTGATGCGGCGGCGGAGAGATCAGCGTCACGCCAGGAGTCGAGTGTCGCGTTCTCGCGATGACCTCATCCACCTTGTGGCCTGGCAGCTGGCCGCCTTCGCCGGGCTTGGCGCCTTGAGCGATCTTGATCTGAAGCTCGGCGGCGTGCACCAGGTATTCCGCGGTCACGCCGAATCGCGCCGATGCGACCTGCTTGGTCGCACTATTGCGCTCCGTGCCGAAACGCGTTCGCTCCTCGCCGCCCTCACCCGTGTTGCTGCGACCGCCGAGCCGATTCATCGCCACGGCGAGCGTCTCATGCGTCTCGCGACTGATCGATCCAAAGGACATCGCGCCGGTCACGAATCGCTTGACGATTGCCGAGGCAGGTTCCACGTCATCGATCGGCACTGCTTCCCGCTCGCCGAATTCGAGCAGGCCGCGAAGCGTCCGGTGCTTAACGGCTTCATCGTTCGCGAGCGCGCTGAACGCGCGGTAGGTCGCGTACGAATTGCCCCGCGTCGCGTCCTGCAGCGTGGCGATCGTCGCCGGGTTCCAGGCGTGGTGCTCGCCCTGGATTCGGTAGTGGTACTCGCCGCCGAAGTCGAGGCGCTCGGAAGCGTCTGTCATCGCGCTGAACGCTTGCGCGTGTCGCTCGAGCGTTTCGGCGGCGATGGCGTCCAACGTGACTCCACCGACAGGCGATGACGTACCAGTGAAGTGGCGCTCGACGAGAGCGCGATCGAGGCCTATTGCCTCGCAGATCTGTGCGCCGCAGAAGCTCTGCAGCGTCGAGATCCCCATCTTCGAGAGAATCTTGAGCAGGCCCTTCTCGACGGCCTTGACGTAGTTCGATTCTGCGGTAGAAAAATCGGACGTAGGGGCGAGATCACCGCGACTCGCCATGTCGGCGACCGTCTCGAGCGCGAGGTATGGGTAGACGGCGCTCGCCCCATAGCCCACCAGTAGGGCGAAGTGGGCCGTCTCGCGTGCTTCCCCGGTTTCGACGACGATGCTCGCGCGCGCGCGCAGCCCTTCGCGAATGAGATGATGGTGAACGGCGGCGACGGCAAGGAGCGATGGAATGGGTGCGCGATCTGGGTCGACATCGCGATCGCTCAAAACGAGGATACCGGATCCCCCACGAACAGCCCGTGCGGCAGCGCCGCAAAGTACATCGATCGCCGCTCCGAGCGCGAGCGAGCCGTCGCAAGCGAGAAACGTGGCGGGCAAAAGCGTTAGGCACAGCCCGGCAGCCGGGAGTGCCTGTAACGACTGCATGGACGCCGCGGTCAACACGGCGTGGTCGAGGCGCAGCTGCCGAGCGTGCTCCGGGGTCTCGTCGAGCAGGTTACCCTGCGGGCCTAGATTCATACCTAACGACATGACCAACCGCTCGCGAATCGGATCGATCGCCGGGTTCGTGACCTGCGCGAATAGTTGCCGGAAGTACGCGAACAGGAGCTGCGGCCGGTCGGAGAGGACGGCGAGCGGCGTGTCGTTCCCCATCGATCCAACCGGCTCGTCACCAGTCGTCGCCATCGGCGCGAGCACCATCCGCAGCTCTTCAGAGGTGTAGCCGAAGGCGCGCTGAAGCCTAACGAGCGCACGCGTGTCGAGAATTGGCCTCGGCGTTTCGATCGGTAACTCGGGGAGTCCGATCCGCTGTTCTGCCAGCCAGCGTCGATATGGGCGCCGCGACGCCAGCTCCTCCTTCAGCTCGACGTCGTCGAGGATGCGTCCCTGCGTCGTGTTGACGAGCAGCATTCGCCCGGGTTGGAGCCGCCCCTTGGCGCGGATCTTTTCTGTCGGGAAGGGAAGCGCTCCCGCCTCGGAGGAGAGAACGATCACGTC
>DATBBP010000099.1:0-9663 GCA_036270935.1 Gemmatimonadaceae bacterium | reverse complement strand
GGAACGAGGACCAGCGCGCGAAGCAGCGATTCGAGGATCGCAACCCACACGCGCCATATACGCGCAGGGCGCGCCGAGTCGCGGGGCGCCATGCGAGCGGTGAGAACAACGGTAATCGTCACGCCGAAATGATAAGCGGCTCCCGGGGCCTGATGCAACAATGCCAATGACTTAGTAGCGAGCAACGTGTGGCGAGTAACGAGTGGCGCCCGCCTCAGTCAGCCAGCTCCTTCAGCAGCTGCCTCGCAATGACGATGCGCTGAATCTCGGATGTGCCCTCCCCGATCTCGCAGATCTTCGCATCGCGCATAAAGCGCTCGACGGGGTAGTCCTTCGTGTAGCCGTAGCCCCCATGGATTTGCACGGCCTTGATCGTCGCGCGCATCGCGAGCTCGGAACAGAACAGCTTCGCCATCGCGGCTTCCTTGCTGTACGGTCGGCCATTCTGTGCGAGCCACGCGGCGTGATACATCAGGTGCCTCCCTGCTTCGATCTCCGTTGCCATGTCGGAGAGCTGGAACTGGATGCCCTGGAAGTTCGCGATCGCCTGCCCGAACTGTTTCCGCGTCGAGGCATAGCTTAGGGCGTGCTCGAGCGCCCCTTCGGCAATCCCGAGCGATAGCGCGGCAATGCCGATACGACCCGAGTCGAGCGTCTTCATGAAGTTGACGAAACCGTTGCCCTCTTCGCCAAGAAGATTCTCGGCTGGTACTTCCACGTCTTCCAGGATCAGCTCGGCGGTATCGGAGGCGCGCCAACCGAGCTTGTCCTCCTTTTTGCCGGCCCGGAAGCCCTTCATGCGCGGCAAGCTTGGCTCGTCGCCGACGCCGAGGCGGCGTGCCACCGCGATATCGCTCGTCTCTTTAGTAAGTACGAAAGAGCTGATGCCTTTCGTGCCCTTTGACCGATCGGTGACCGCGGTGACGACGAAGATCTCGCCGACGCTGCCGTGCGTGATAAATCGCTTGACGCCGTTCAGAACGTAGCGATCGCCTTTTCGCACGGCCGCGGTTCTCGTACCGCCGGCGTCACTGCCGGCGTCCGGTTCCGTGAGACCAAAACCGCCCATTACCTGTCCTGACGCGAGCAGTGGTACAAAACGGCGTTTCTGCGCGTCGGTGCCAAAACGAACAATCGGCGACGTTCCGAGCGTTGTATGTGCCGACACAGTGAGCCCATGCGACGCGTCCACCTTCGCGAGCTCCTCGATGACGATCATGAAGCTGATCGTGTCGAGTCCCGCGCCGCCGAGCTCCTCGGGCCACGGCACTCCAAGCAGCCCGAGCTCACTCATCTTCTTGATGTTTTCCCACGGGAACTTCCCTTCCGCGTCCCATTTCGCCGCCGTGGGCGCGATCTCGTCACGCGCGAACTGACGAACCATCTCGCGCGTCGCGAGATGTTGCTCTGTGAAGTACAGGGTATCGTCCATGATAGTCGTTAGGCAGCTTCGGTTCCATCTACGGAACGCAAGAGGTTCAAGAAGCGCTCGCCATATCGCTCGAGTTTGGTTGGTCCTACCCCACGAATCCCGGCGAGAGCCGTGACCGTTCGCGGACGACGAACCGCCATCTCGGCGAGCGTGCGATCGGGAAACACGACGTACGCCGGCACTTGCTGCTCCTTTGCAATCGCCCGGCGCAGGGCGCGAAGACGCTCGAGCAGGACGCCGTCCGCGTCGTCGACGACCACCTCATCCGAGGCAACCGTCTTCGTACGCTCACGCTCGAGTGTCCGTCGGCCGCGCGACCGTTCCCGGGAGGGACGACGCAGCGTCGACGTGTCGACGTGCGTACCGAGACAATTGTCGCAGTCGCCGCATTTCGGTCGCGCGGCCGGATCGCCGAAGTAACGGAGGACGAAGCCGCGCCGACAGCTCTTCAGATATGCGTACTGCTGCATGGCGTCGAGCTTCGCGAGCTCGGCGCGTCGGCGCCGGTCGAGCGTGTCCCAATCGATATCGAAGCTTGCGAGCTCTCGCTGCGGGTGCTCGACTTTATTGCCGCCGCCCGCGCGCTTCCATTCGAGAAACTGTCGATCCTGGAGTGCGTCGAGCAGTGGCATGACGCCGGCGGTGCCGCCGAACCCCGGTGGCAGTCCATCGAGATCGATGGACGCGCCTTGCTCGAGCGCGGATCCGGCGACGCGCCACATCGAGCGCAGCAGCCCGAGTTCCATTGAGTCCGGCGCGCCGCCGAGCTCTCGCTTGATTCGCTGCGGCGTCGCCAACAGGCGAACGTGGGCTCGCGTGCCGGTCTCGGGCTGACGGCGATAGGCGCCGGCGCTCGCGAGAATGCGAAGTGCGCCTTCCACCTCTCTCACATTCACTTTACCGCGCACACTCGAAGCAATGTCTTCGGCTGCGAGGTCGCCGCTGTCCGACGACGCGCTGCGCCGCAGCACGCGATAGACATCCTCGATCAGCGTCCGCTCGGGATAGGAGCCTTTGATAAAGAACTCGTGTGTGAAGCGATCCTGAAATGAATGCAGCAAGAAGCAGTTCGCGTGCTCGCCATCGCGTCCTGCGCGTCCCGCTTCCTGATAGTAAGCCTCCAGCGTACCCGGCATCGCGTAGTGCATGACGAGTCTCACGTTCGGCTTGTCGATGCCCATGCCGAAGGCGTTTGTCGCCACGATCACACGAACACGCTCCTTCATGAACGCATCCTGGACGTCGCGACGGTGCGCGTCGTCGAGGCCGGCGTGATACGCCACGGCGGTGACGCGTGCGTCGTTGAGTGAACTGGTAATTCGCTCGACGGTTCGCCGCGTCGAAGCATACACGACGGCGAGTCCCGGCGTTTGACGAAGAATGCCGACGAGTGCCTCGTCCTTGTCCTGCTCGGTGCGCGTCGACACGACGTGATACCGCAAGTTGCGGCGATCGAAGCCCGTGATGACGGTTTTCGCGCTTTCGAGCTTGAGCTGTCGAACGATGTCTGTGCGCACGTGCGGCGTCGCCGTCGCCGTCAGCGCAACGACCGGCGGCCAACCAAGCCGCTCGCGCACACGCGCGATGCGTAGATAGCTCGGTCGAAAATCGTGGCCCCACTCGCTGATGCAGTGCGCTTCGTCGACGGCGAGCAGCGACACTCCCGTCCCCTTGAGTCGCTCGGCCGTGCTGCCGACATCGAAGCGCTCCGGCGCAACATAGAGCAGCTTGAATTCGCCGCGCTGCGCGCGTGCGAGTCGATCGGCGACTTGCGACGCCGTCAGCGAGCTGTTGACGAACGTCGCGGGTAGGCCGCGGCGTGTCAGTGCGTCGACCTGATCTTTCATGAGCGAGATCAAGGGCGAGATCACGACGGTGAGGTGGGGCAGCATCATCGCCGGCACCTGATAGCAGATCGATTTGCCACCGCCAGTGGGAAGAACGACGAGCGTGTCGTGCCCCTGGAGTACTGATTCCACTGCTTGCGACTGTCCGGGGCGGAAGTCCGTGTACCCGAAGTGCTGGCGCAGCGCGGCGCGAGCGTCCTCGAGCGAGGCGGTTGACGTCATGCGGTGAGACTGGGCAAGTCGCGACGCGTGGCTGCAACCCGTCGGGGGCACCCCGCATCGAAAAACCGCATGGTCATACGGCTCGAGCGAAGTGACCGCGCGTGAAAGCGCCGTTCAGCATGACTCGAACGTCGTTGGTTTGCTCGTGGCCGAGCCGCTCTCCCGTTGAAAGGCGATCGATCATTCGCCGGTAGGCGCTGACGACCTGCGCGACCGGGTCATCGGGAACGTTGAACACCAATTGATATCCGCGAATTCCCGTGCTCCAAAGGCGTGCGAGGTACTCGGAGCCCTCGACCGGACGCGAGTGAAGCAGGCGATTACGGCACGCCGAGTCCGTGGCGACCGCAAAGTCGTAACCGGCAGGGTCCGTGAGCGTTACGTTGGCGTGCTTCTGGACGCACAGATCGCGGCAGGTCGTGGGCTCGCGATCGAATGCAGCCGATAGCACACAATGCTCGATCGTCATTCCTTCGGGGCGGCCGTAGAGGAAGACGTCGAATCCCGCGCCTTGCCATGGCGCGACGACGTCGCTCATCTCGTCCGCCGTGAGCTCGACGGACAAGACCACTCGACGAGCGCCGAGTTGGAAGAGACGCGCGGCGGAGTGCTGATTCATGACGTTGACTGCGTAGTCCGCAACAACGTCGCGTCCGGCGCGTCCGAATTCGGCAACCAGTCCGAGGTGTCCGCTGAGGAGCGGCAACCCGCTGTCGAGCCATTTGGTGATGCCACGCCGATCTTCTGGACGAACGATCGTCGGCGTCCGCAGGCGCAGCGCGACACCACGAGCGCCTAACGACTCGCCGAGTGCGCGGACGCGTGCGAGCGGCGGCGCGGGATGTCGCAGGAACGGATCGAACGTGATCTCGGTCGCGCCGGCGTTCGCGGCTTCTTCGGCATCCTCGAGCCGATACACCTGAGCCGAGAGGCTGAATTGGGTCGACAGCGCCGGCGCGTTCGCCACTGCAACGGTCGAAACGGCGCGCTGGATCTCTAGGACGCGTTCGGCGTGCTTCGCCTCGAGCGACCAGTTACGGCGAGATGTGAGCTCTTCGACGGCGCTCTGGCGCAGGTGATTGAGCTCGCGCACGGGCAGGAAGAGACCGACGTCGAGGCCGCGGTCATCGATGTCGGCGAGCGCAAAGGGTGTTTCGCCGAGCCGGCCGAATTGCGCGCGCAGCGTGGCGCGATCGAGTGCGCGATTGGTTGCGGGCGTGAGCTGCGTTTCGCTGCGCACTTCGACCGCGGCCCCCCCACTAGAAAATATCGCTTTCAGGTGCGAGCCCACCGAACCAAAAACGCGCACATCCAACCGAACCTTCCTGGCCTTCGGCAATTCCGCGAGCGCCGCGTAGCTGGCGCGCGAGCGCTCGAGGAGACTGGCCTGCGACGTGCGCACCACACGCCACCCCGAGGCAACGCGTGTGCGCGTCCGCAGCGCCTGGCGAGCTCGCGGATGGCCGCCGAGCTGCCTAACGGCAGTGACCGCAAAACCGACGGTTGGACCGCCAAGTGAATCCGGCGCCTCGAACGCGAGCCCGTCCCCGATCTCGATCGGGCGATCGGCCTCCACCACGAGCTCGTCGCTCTCGTAACCGATCACATCGCCAATGACGATGCCGCGGTTGTCCGGCTGCGTCCGTGTGACATACTCGCGACCATCGCGACCGCCGTACATACCACCCGTGAAGCCGCGACTGTAGATCTGCACCAGCGGCTCGACCTCGGCTGGCGACGGCGGCTTCGCTTCGCCGCGGCGAAGCCGATCGAGAAACTCGCGATACGTGCGTGTCACGGTCGCGACGTATTCGGGCCTCTTCTTTCGCCCCTCCACCTTCAGGCAAACGATGCCCAGCTCGGCGATCTCAGGAAGATGCTCGTACGCGGCGAGATCCTTCGTCGAGATCAAGTAGCCCCGATCGAGCTCGACGTCGGTGGCGGCATCCTTGAGAACGTAATCTTTACGACACGACTGCGCGCATGACCCGCGGTTCGCACTCCGCTCCGAGATCATACCCGACATGAAGCATTGGCCGGAGTACGAGATGCACAGCGCACCATGGATAAACGTCTCGAGCCCGAGACTTGGGACACGAGCGCGAATGACCGCGAGATCTTCGAGCGTATTCTCACGCGCCAGGACGACGCGTTGCACCCCGAGCTCCTCGAGCACGGCGGCGCCAGACGGATCGTGCACCGTCATCTGCGTGGAGCCATGAATCTCTAGGTCAGGATAGATGCCGCGTATCAGATCGATGAGTCCGAGGTCCTGAACAATGGCCGCATCGATCCCGCAATCGATGGCGTCCCCAAGAAGGGCGAGTGCCTCGACCAGCTCGCCGGGCTTGACCAGCACATTCAGCGTGAGGTAGATGCGGCGCCCATGGCTGTGGGCGATGCGGCACGCCTCGGCCAGCTCCTCGAGCGTGAGCTGCGCGCCTTCATCCCGCGCGTTGAAGCGCTGGGCGCCCAGGTAAACGGCATCGGCGCCGTTGGCGACGGCCGCGCGAACGGCGTCGAGCGAACCAGCGGGAGAGAGAAGCTCGGGAATGGGCCGCGTACTCATAAGTCTGAAAATTAACGCCGCAGTCGCAATTCGCGGCATTCCATTGCACTTCGCGACTGAGCTCGATGCGGCGCCTCAGTCGCAATGTCCAAGTGGCTGGTCGCAATGCCCGACGTGTGGCGGAGCGCGCGACGCGTTCGGTGACGTTGTCCGATTCGACCGCGCGATGTCGGTCGGCTCGCCTGCTCGCAATACTCGTCAACCGCGCGGAACAGCGTTTGCCCTACTAGCGCCTAACGCGCGGAGCGCACGCAGCCTGTGTAGTTGTTAAACAGTTCTAAACCGCGCGAGTGATAAGAATGTGAACAGTTTAGCACATTCTCAGCCCAGCATGTGAGGGGCATCACTGGCTGCAACGAATGTTTCGTACAGATTTGACCGTGTTCAATTGGCGGTTCTTCGAGCTGACCACCGCCTGCCTGATAAGACGGCAGCTCATTCTCCAGAGGTCAAAGGCAATTATGCGCGTATCGATGCTGGTACGTTGGTGTACGGCGCTGGCCGTGGTAGCTGTTGCCGCGGCGTGCTCCGACACCACGACCGCGCCGCCAACGACCGCTGCGCGGCCCCGACTCTCATTCGGGAGCTATGAGCAGTGGCTGTTGGATAACGGCGGCCTGGCCCGCGATGGACGTGGCCGAAAGAACAAGACCGACTCGGGTTGGACGCAGGACTTCACTGTCGATCCGACTCAGCCCTATACGCTCAAGGCGGGCGATCATAGTGTGTATTTCCCGGCGAACTCGATCTGCGACCCCAGCACATCGGGTTACGGCGAGTCGCTGTGGGATGCGCCTTGCACTCCGTTGCAGACGCCGATCACCATTCACGCGAGCTGGAGCAACAAGCTGGGTCACGCGTTCATCGACTTCCAGCCGGCGCTTCGCTTCGTGCCCACGAGTGATCCGTCGCAGTATGTAACAATCACCATGAAGGATGCGTGGCCGCTCGATTCGACATACCACTATCCCATCTTCTGGCTGCGTCCGTCCGACAGCCTTTTCGTGGACGAGAGCGTGAACGATCCATCGATGAGTTCAGTCGAGGATCTGAATGGGAACCGCGTTTCGCGCCGCCTGAAGCATTTCAGTGGGTATCTCGTTGGCGTCAGCGAAGTCTGCGATGCCTGGTCAAGCTCCGACTGTGCTTCCGTGTTGTCGTTCTCCGGCTATCTGGTTGGATTCTGAGCCTCCGCAAACGACAACTCTTCCACTCAACCCTTATTCGAACCCGACGGAGGCTCGATCCAAATGTCCCGAGTAACCATGCCGGTGCTGGTCCGGCTGCTGTTGTGCTCCGCCCTTGTTGTGTTAGGCGCGAGCACCACACCCTCGACCCAATGGGCACAAGAGGGCGATAGTACGGCAGCGACGCACCTGCCAACGACCAACTCTTTCTCAGGGTATATCATCGCGGTCGGATGAACTGACCGTTATGGAGAATGAACATCGGGCCAGTCGGGAACACTCCCGGCTGGCCCGATGACCTTTCCGGCCTCCGGGGCGTCATAAGTTGAATGCGCCGAAGCACCTTCCTCGCGCCAGGGCCGCCGCGTGCTCGACCAAAAACTCCACTCGATGCCCAGCTGCCGTTGCCTCGATATCACGGGCCTTTGTCGTCGCCCGTAATCGCATGAGCGACTCGCCGAAGCCACTGTCGGACACGCTCGAGCACCCGCTGCAATCCCGGGTGCTGGGCGCTGCGACGTCGACGGCAGCGCTCATCGATCGTGCCCAATTGGCAGAGCGGCAGGGTCGCACGCAGGAAGCTCGGGCGTTGTACGAGCAGGCGCTCTCGCAGCTGCGGTCACCAGACGAGGCGCCAATCGCGGCTTCCCTCCTCCGCTGGATCGGGATCACCTACGGTGTCGAGCTGAACCTCGACGCGGCGTTCGACTGTCTCGAGGCGGCGCTCGCGGTCGCCGAAGCGTTAGGCGACGTGGCCGCCGTCGGTCATGCGGTGAACGTTCAGGGTTTGCTCAATTACAAAATGGGCCGCCTCGACGAAGCCGAGCGGCTGTACCTCAAAGCGCGCGAGAGCGCACGGCGCGCCGGCGAGGCAAAGCTCGCCGCGATGACCTCGCAGAACCTCGGTGTCATCGCGAACATTCGCGGCGAGTTGGAGCAGGCCCTCTGGCACTACGAGGCGAGCCTCGCCGACTATCGCGCGCTCGGCCTCGCGAAATACATCTGCATCACCCTGAACAACCTCGGCATGCTCTACACGCGCATGGAGCGGTGGGAGACCGCTGAGCGCGCGTACGAGGAAGCGATCCCGCTCAGTCAGCAGATCGGGGACGTGGGCGTCCGCGTGATGCTCGAGGTGAACTTCGCGATCCTCTGGATCGCGAAGAAAGAATTCGCCAAAGCGCGCCAAGCGTGCGATCGCGCGCTCGCAATCGCCGAAGAGACGCAGCACACCGAAGCCCTCGGCGAAGTACAGAAGTGCTATGGCGTCATCTTCCGCGAGACGGGCGACTTCAGCGCGGCCGAGGAGGCCTTCCGCAACGCAGTCGATCTTGCCGATTCGCGTCAGGACCTGCTCCTCTCTGCGGAAATCGCGCGTGAGCTTGCCGAGCTGTATCGCTTGCAAGGGCGCAATCGCGACACCCTGCAGAGCTTGAATCGCGCGCACCGGTTATTCACCCAGCTCCACGCCCGCCCTGATCTGGCCGACATCGATCGGCAGACGACGCGGCTCGAGAGCGACTTCCTGGATGTCGTCAGGCGCTGGGGAGAATCGATCGAATCCAAAGACCACTACACGCAAGGTCACTGCGAGCGCGTCGCCGACCTTGCTTGTGCGCTCGCCGGCGAGGCCGGGCTCGACCAGAAATCGCTCTTCTGGTTCCGCATCGGCGCCCTTCTCCATGACGTCGGCAAGCTGATGATCCCGCCGGAGATCCTCAACAAGCCGGGACGCCTAACGGCTGAAGAGTGGGTGATGATCAAGAAGCATCCCGTGTGGGGCGTCGAGATGCTCGCCGACATCGACTTCCCGTGGGATGTGCGCCCGATCGTCGAATCACACCATGAACGATGGGACGGCGCCGGCTACCCGCATGGACTCAAGGGAGAGGAGATTCCCCGCACTGCGCGCATTCTCTGCATCGCCGACGTCTACGATGCCCTGACATCGGAGCGCAGCTACAAGAAGCCCGTCTCTCATGACCAGGCGATGGACATGATGAGAAGCGACGTCGGTCATCAGTTCGATCCAGAACTGTTTCCACTGTTCGAGACGGTCATGGATCGTCTCGGCCCGCCTCGGCGTCGCGGGTTGGCGAATCCGCCAACGCCGACAGAGCAAGTACCGACAGCGCCTCCGGCCGAAGTGCCCGGCGAGGTCGACGATCTCACCAGCGTTCTCGTACGCCGCGCCTTTCTCGACGCGGCGAACAGCACCCTGCTCCGCCGCCGCGCAAACGACCCCGCGTCCGCGCTACTCGTTATCGACGTCGACCACTTCAAACTGGTCAACGATACCTATGGCCACCTGCAGGGGGACGACGTCCTCAAGGCTGTCGTCGCGCTGCTCAAGCGAGGCGTGCGCGCCGGCGATGTCATCGGTCGCTACACCGGCGACGAGTTCGT
>DATBBP010000098.1:0-10176 GCA_036270935.1 Gemmatimonadaceae bacterium | reverse complement strand
CCACCTTGCCGCCGAGCTCAGGAAAGCGCTTGATCACATCGCGCAACTCGGGCGTGATGGCGTCGAAGTAGCGCGCGGTCCCCATGCCGATGACAGGAATCTTCTCGCCGCTCGAGGGGATCGGCTTCTGAATGAGCGTGGATTGCTGCGTTTCCGCCAAGGCGTCGAGCCGGCCGAGCGTCATCGCGAGTCCAACGCCGGCGCCGATCTTCAGTGCGTCGCGGCGCGAGATGTCGCCGAAGTGTCGGGTCATGCAATCTCCCTGAGAGACCGGTTCTTGATTGTGACCGCTCGCGGTATTTCGGACAAGTGTGCAGATGGCAGACAACTCCCCTGTTGCGTCTGCGGTCCGCCGCCTATACTCCCCTCTAATTCAGAGGGGTGAGGGTAACGGAATGCTCGATCCCGATGGTGGCGTGGTGCGCGGCACGCTCGACGTATTGATCCTCAAGGCGTTCAGTTGGGGACCGCGACACGGCTACGCGGTGGCCGAATGGATCGCGCTGGCGACCGAACGCGAGCTGCTGGTCGAAGAGGGGCCGCTCTACACCGCCTTGCACCGTCTCGAGAAAAAGGGATGGCTCATGGGCGAGTGGGGGCTGTCCGACAACAACCGACGAGCCAAGTACTACTCGCTGAGCCCGAGCGGACGGCGACAGCTGCGCTCCGAGGTATCGAGCTGGGAGCGGTACGCGCGGGCCGTCTCGCGCGCGCTGGCGATTACCTCCGAGGCGATCGCCTAACGATGCGCCGAGCGCTGCGACTCGTTTTCCGGCGCGCGCAGATCGCCGAGGCGGTGGACGACGAGCTCGCCTTTCACCTCGACATGCGCACGCAGCGACTCATCGCCTGCGGCATGGCACCAGACGCGGCGCACCGCGAGGCGTTACGCCAATTCGGCGATCTGGATTCAGTTCGCCGCGACTGTGTCACTTTCGACGAGGAACGAGAGCGCACCATGCGACGTCGTAACTACTCAGAGGAGCTGCGCCAGGACATCGCGTACGCGATCCGCACGCTCCGCCGTAACATCGGCTTCTCACTCATTGTCGTCCTGACCCTCGCGCTCGGCATCGGGGCGAATACGGCCATCTTCACGCTGATCGACGCCGTGCTTCTGCGTCAGCTCGACGTGCCGCATCCCGAACAGCTCGTGGCGATCGGGAATCCGGCCCGCACTGGCGGCGTGTCGCAGGGTGATCCCCGGCTCGATCTCGTCTCGTACCCGATGTATCAAACGTTCCGGCAGCGTGCCACGATGTTCACCGGCATGCTCGCCTCGGGACGCGTCAGCCACATGGATCTCGTCGTCGACGGGCACGAGCCTGAGCATCCGCGCGCCCGATACGTGTCGGGCAATTACTTCCACGTGCTCGGCGTGCCTGCGGCGTTAGGCAGAACCTTTGGCGGTGCTGAGGATGCAGGGCCTGGGCAATCGCCAGTTGTCGTGATCAGCTACGACTATTGGACGCGTCGCTTCGCCGGCGATCGCTCGGTCGTCGGCAGGAAGATCTCCATCAATGATGTGCCGATGACCGTAATCGGCGTCGCGCGCGAAGGCTATCGCGGGGAGATTGTGGGGACGTCGTACGACATGTGGCTGCCGATCACGATGCAGCCGGTTTTGGCGCCGCACGGGAAGTGGCTCGAGGACTGGACGACGAGCTGGCTCTTGGTGCTTGGGCGACTCGCCCCGGGCGCAACCGTCGGCGAGGCGCACGCCGCAATGACGCCGATCGCGCGGCAGGCATTCCTCGATCACGTCGCCTCATTCCGGTACTCTCCCGCCGCCAACATCGTCGCCGCGGCGCGCACCGATACCGTACCGGTATCGTCCGGGAGTCGTGGCTTCTCGAGCGTGCGTGAGAACTTTCACGAACCGCTCCTGATCCTGATGGCCGGAGTCGGCCTGCTTCTGCTGATCGTGTGCGCGAACGTCGCCAATCTTCTGCTCGCGCGGGCGGTGGCTCGCGGTCGCGAGATGGCCGTGCGGCTCGCGTTAGGCGCGGGGCGGTCGCGGCTCGTGAGGCAGCTGTTGACCGAGAGCCTCGTCCTCGCCTTCCTCGGCGCGGCGGGTGGGCTCCTCATCGCGGCGTGGGGAAGCCGGCTGCTCGTCGCCCTGGCTGCGGACGGATCGTCGATTCCGCTCGATCTTCGCGTCGACCTTCCGGTGCTCGCCTTTACACTGCTGCTCTCGCTGGTGGCGGTCGCGTTCTTCGGGTTGGCGCCGGCGCTCCGCGCGTCGCGCGTCGATCTCGCTACGACGATGCGCGCGCAAGCGCGTGCGCTCGGCGCCGGATTCGGGGCAGCGAGCGGGCGTCGGATGCCGGTTGCGAAGCTGCTGATCATCGGCCAGGTGGCCCTCTCCGTGGTCCTGCTCACCGGCGCCGCGCTGCTCGTGCGGAGCCTGCGCGCGCTCGAGGATCAGCCGACCGGGCTCGATCGTGATCATTTACTCATCGTCGACATCGCCGTCACGGCGCGAGGATACACGGGCGACCGACACTGGACACTCGTCCAGGAGCTCGCCTCCCGCTTCGAGAACATCCCCGGTGTCGTCAGTGTGAGCTACTCCGAGAACGGCATCTTCAGTGGGACGGAGTCGGGGTCATCGGTGAAAGTCGACGGATTCACGCCACGCACGGCTGACGACTCGTCCTCTGCCTACGACAAGGTTGGGCCGCACTATGCCGCGACCATTGGCGCTCGCGTGCTGCAGGGGCGCGACATGGAGTTGCAGGATGGCGAGCACGGGTCCGTCGCGCTCGTGAACGAATCCTTCGCGCGTTTCTATTTTCGCGGAAGCCAGGCAGTCGGCAAATTTTTCAGGGCTGACACGGTACCGATTCAGATCGTCGGCGTGATCAACGACGTGCGCGATCACACGTTGCGGACGGAGCCGGAGCGTCGTTATTACCTCCCCTACTTGCGCGCGAAAGAGGAGCCAGACGGTGCTTCCTTCGAGATTCGAACGCGCGCCGACCCAGCGCGCATCGGGCCCGAGGTGCGACGGATCGTACAGTCGGCCGACGCGCGCCTTCCCCTCGACATCGATCCGTTGACGACGAAGATGCGCCAATCAGTGCGCGAGGAGCGTCTGCTCGCGCGACTCGCGTCGGGATTCGGTCTCGGCGCGCTGCTTCTCGCCGCCATCGGTCTCTATGGTGTCATGACGTATGCGGTGACGCGACGGACCGGCGAGATTGGACTGCGGGTCGCACTCGGCGCGCAGCGGCAAGGCGTGATGGGGCTCGTCGTTGGAGATGCACTGCGCGTCGTCGTGATTGGCTTCGTCGTCGGACTGCCGATCGCGTTAGGCGCGCTGCGGCTGCTCGGCTCGGAGCTCCACGGAGTGGAGGCGACGGATCCAGTCTCGCTCACCATCGCGTTGTCGGTGCTGTTCTTCAGCGCGATTGCCGCGGTGCTGTTGCCGGCGTGGAGAGCGTCGCGGGTGTCGCCTATTGTTGCTCTGCGCGAGGAGTAATGCGAGTAGCGCAGGGCAAGTGACGCCACTCGCCACTCGCCACTCCGTCACTCGCCACTCCTTGCGCTTCCATGGCGCCACCGCAGATTCGTCGCCGGTATACCACACCGCCAACCCGACCTATGATCTCCCGACGTCTCTTCGTGCTCGGCCTCATGGTGCCGAGCGTTCTCGGCGCGCAACAGGCTCCCGCCCGTGACCAATGGAGCTCTGTTCGCGACACGATCCACGCCCTCATGACGCGCGCGAATGTCCCTTCAGTCGCCGTCGCCGTCGCGCGTGGGCACCAGATCATCTGGGAGGAAGGATTCGGCTGGGCCGATCGCGAGCGCATGATTCGCGCGACGCCGAACACGATGTATTCGCTCGCATCGATCTCGAAGCCGATGACGGCGACTGGGCTGCTGACGCTCGTCGAGCGCGGCAAGATCGATCTCGACAAACCCGCGAACGACTACCTCGGTGTCGGGAAGCTGACCGGCCTCGCCGGTGACGCGAGCGGCGCCACGGTTCGACGCGTCATGAGTCACACGGCAGGGCTTCCCCTGCACTACCAGTTCTACTACGCGAATCAGTCCTACCCCGTCGTCTCGAACGACGAGACGATCGCGCGCTATGGGATCCTCGTCAACCCTCCCGGCGATGTATATGAGTACTCTAATCTCGGCTACGGGATCATCGATCAGATCATCTCGCGCAGCTCGGGGCAAGACTACGCCGATTTCATGCGCGCCAACGTCTTCATGCCGCTTGGCCTGACGCACACGAGTGTCGGGATCGCGCCGGGCCTCGAGCCGTACATCGCGCAGCGTTACGATCTCAAGCAGCGTCTGATTCCCTTCTACGACTTCGATCATCGCGGCGCATCGGCGATCTTCTCGAGCGCGCACGATCTCGTTCGCTTTGGAATGTTTCACCTCAAGGACCATCTCGCCGACCAGCGTGCGATTCTAAAGGACTCGACGATTACGGCGATGCAGCAGGCCGTCGCGCCCGCGAACTATGGCCTGGGATGGATCGTCGACGAGCGGAACGGACTGAAGTTTGTCTCGCACACCGGTGGAATGCCGGGTGTGCAGACGGGCCTCAGTTTGTATCCGGCCGAGGATGTGGCGATCGTCGTGTTGATCAACGCGGTCGCCGATGCACCGAAGGTCACGCGCGAGATCGAGCGCATCATCCTGCCGCGCTACGCCGAGGCGCAGCGTTTGACGCAGGCGTCGCCGCCGGCCAAGGCGGCCTTCCGGCCGCCTAACGAGGTCGTTGGCGAATGGTCGGGAACGATTCGCACGTGGGATCGCTCGATGCCGCTCACGGTCGCGATCAAGCCCGATGGCGACGTGCACGTGCACGTCGAGGGTCAGATGGAGGCGCTGTTGAACGACGCGAAGTGGGAGAACAACGAGCTGACGGGTCGATTCGCAGGCACGATTCCCACGAGTGACGCGAGCCGGTGGCCACACGAGATCTTGCTCAGTCTTCGGTTGCGCAGTGGTGCCTTGAGCGGCATGGCCGCCGCGGTCACGACCACCGATCCCGTGTATTTCGCGCTCACATCGTATGCGTCGCTGACGAAGAAGGTCGCTGCGAAATGAACCCTCGGTCGTCGTCCCGAGGAGCACGCTCCTCAGGATGGATCAACCGCGAGATCCGTAGCCGCGCGCCATGGCAACCGCAGCAAACACCATTGCGATCACCAACGTCGCCTCGATGTAGCTGATGCGTGCGATGCGGCGCGCCTCGGCCGGGTTCGGATTCCAGGCCGACGTCCCACGGCCGGCGATCTGGCGCCAGCGAATCAGCGTGATCATCGGGCCCGCTTCCAGCAGCAGGATCACGACGAGAAATGTCATCTTGGTGAAGAAGGCGTCATTGTGCAGGTAATAGCTCGTCGCCTTCTCCGTTCCGGCAAACAGGCGCCAGAGTCCCGTCGAGATCCATAGGACGGCGGCGGTTCCCCACCAGGTATCCGCGCGAAAGGCCCGCACCATGGCGGCGCGATCGAGCGGCCGGCTCAGCGCGTTGCCGCGAGCCCACACGGCACCGAGACCGATGCCGAGTGCGATGAGATGAAACGCCGCGAGAAGGAGCCGCAGCATGTCGTAAACCTGAAGGAGAGAGGGACGCAGGGCTAGGGGCTAGAGCCGCGAGTGAATAGTCCCTAATCTCCAGACCCTAGCTTCTCTCAACTGCCTAACGGTGATGAGTATCACTCCACTCGTATTGATTCCGGTCAGTCTTTCCGTTCTTCGACGCCGTGGCAGCGGCGCTCGGTCCGGACCAGCCACCCCCTAGCGTGGGGAGGGCGAATCCCGGAAAATCACCAAGCATTGACCTCAGGACGACGAACATGTCGCGTCACGCAATTCTCTTCGCCGCGGGCATCACCTGCTTCGTAACGAGCATCGCCGGAGCACAGACGCCCGTCGATTCGGCGCTCGTCACCTATATCGCCTCGATCCGAGCGATCGACAATCACGCGCATCCGATGCGGCCCGTGCAACAGGGCGAGCCGGCGGATAGTGAGTTCGACGCCCTTCCACTCGACGGGATTCCGCCCTTCCCGCTCCCGTGGCGCTTGCGTCTCGATAATCCGGAATGGCGCGCGGCCCAGTCCGCGCTGTTCGCCATTCCTAACACCGGATCGGACGAGGCCTTCCGGACGACACTCCACTCTCGGCGCGCTGAGGAGCTCAAATCGCGCGGCGAGAACTATCCCGCCTGGGTCCTCGATCGCGCAGGAATAGACGTCATGCTCGCGAACCGAATCGCTGTCGGTCCTGGCCTAACGCCGCCGCGATTTCGCTGGGTCGCGTTCGACGACGCGCTGATGCTCCCGCTCGATCCGCGCGGCGAAGCCGCTCGGACGCCGGATACGCGAAGTCTTTACCCGAAGGAGCAAACGCTGCTGCGCCGATACCTTCGGGAATTGAACCTGACGCGACTGCCGGCGACGCTCGATGCATACGTCGCGAACGTGCTCCGGCCAACTATCGTCCGACAGCATCGCGAGGGCGCCGTCGCCGTGAAATTCGAGGCGGCATATCTTCGCCCGCTCGATTTCGGTGACGCGAGCGTCGCTGAAGCGCGGCGAATCTATGCGAAGTACGTCGTCAGCGGCGTGCCGACACGCGCGGAGTACAAGACGCTCCAGGACTATCTGTTCAAGGAGATCGCGCGGGAGGCCGGGCGGCAGGGGATGCCCGTCCACATTCACACGCTCGACACCTTCGGTGGGTTCTACAGCTCCCGCGGCAGCGCGCCTCATCAGCTCGAGCCAACCTTCAACGATTCAACGTTGCGCGGCACGTCGTTCGTGATGATTCACGGCGGATGGCCGCTCTATGCGCAAACGCAGTCGATGCTCTCGAAGCCTAACGTGTACGCCGACATCTCGATGATGGTGCTGGTGGCTGAGCCGCGCGAGCTGGCGAATACGCTGCGCTCGTGGCTTACCGCGTGGCCGGAGAAGGTGATGTTCGGGACGGATGCCTTCGACGGCGGCCCCGATCAGGGTTGGGAGGAGGGGGTGTGGATTGGCGCTTCGACGGCGCGACGGGCCCTGGCGATGGCACTCACGGGGATGATGCGCGACGGTGAGATCGATCGGCCGCGCGCCGAAACGCTCGCACGCATGGTTCTGCGCGAAAATGCGACGAAGTTATATGGCACCTCGCTCGCCAGCCGGTGATCTTGGTTGACCAACCACGAGCCACCAACCACCAGCAGCCAGTCACCAACCGAATGCCTGATCGGATCTTTCTGCTCTCGCCCGCGCGGTGCGATGGCGAGCGAGCGAAGCTGATACTCAATCAGAGCGCCGAGTTTCCGCTTGCGCGGGCGTTGCGGGAGCCGCCAGGCGTCGAGATCGCCGAAGTGTTCAGTTTTCTGAGCGGTCTGTACTTCCGTGGAAAGCTGGCCTACGCGCGCGCGTTCGGCTCCGAGCTGCTCGTCATCACGACCGAGCGAGGCCTCGTCCCACCGACGCAGCGCGTCAGTCGCGACGATTTGTGCGCGTTCGCCGAAGTCGACATCGCGACAGCAAACGAACGCTATCTCGCACCGCTGCGGCGAGATGTCGCACTGCTCGCGAAGCGCACCGAAGAGGTCGTGCTGCTCGGGAGTATCGCGACGGGCAAGTATGCCGACACGCTCATTGAGGCGCTGGGCGAGCGGCTCGTATTCCCGCGGGAGTTCGTCGGCCGGGGCGACATGAGCCGCGGCGGGTTGCTGCTTCGTCAGGTGCGCGAGGCCCAGGAGCTCGAGTACATCGCGGTCGCCGGCGCGGTTCGGCACGGCGTGAGACCGCCGAAGCTCGCGCCGCTTCGATCATGAGAATCGCTCGGATTGCCACCGTGACGACAACGCTTCGTGCACTCGCTGGCCTCATCGGGCTCGCGACGCTGCCGCTTCCGATGGCGGCCCAGGCGGTCGTCGTCGACACGTCACCGTTTCGCGCACTCATGCTCCCGACGCCTAACGAATACCGGAGCGGCTCAGGCCGGCCCGGCCCGCGCTACTGGCAGCAGCGTGTCAACTACCGGATCACGGCGACGCTCGATCCCGCCCGCAACGAAGTCCATGGACGCGAAACGATTCACTACGTCAACAACAGCCCCGACCCGTTGCCGTACATCTGGGTCTACCTCGAGCAGAATATCTGCGCGCCGAACAGTGTTACGAATGTGCTCAACCAGCCGCCGCTCGTGTTCCTTGGCTCGTCCTTCGATTTCTCCTGCAAGGGATTCAACGGCGGCTTGATGCTCGACTCCGGCAGCGCGCGCGGCGCGATGTACGGGACGACGATGCGCATCGACTTGCCCGCGCCTGTCGCTCCGGGGGCGTCGACCGACCTGCGGTTCGCCTGGCATTTCGGCGTGCCCGAACAGGGCGCCGGGCGCATGGGCCACGACGGGCCGTTGTACGAGATCGCGCAATGGTATCCGCGCGTCGCCGTCTACGACGACGTGAAGGGATGGAACCACGAGCCGTACATCGGCGCGGGCGAGTTCTACCTCGAGTACGGAACCTTCGACGTCGAGCTCACAGTGCCGGCGTCTTACATCGTCGCCGCCACCGGACGCCTCACCAATCCCGAGCAAGTTCTCACGGCAGCCCAACGCTCGCGCCTAACGGCTGCTCGGCGCTCGGAGACGCCCGTCGCGATCATCACCAAAGATGAGGCTGGGCACGCCGACCGCACGCGCCCTACGACGCAGGGCACACTCACCTGGCACTTCACGGCTGACAGCGTGCGCGACATCGCGTTCGCCGCCGGCCCGAACTTCCGCTGGGATGCGACGAGTTACAACGGCATTCTCATCGAGACGCTCTATCGACCGAGCGCGGATAAATGGGAAGAGGCGATCCGCATGGCACACGACGCGATCAAGTACTTCAGCGATCAGTGGTATCGCTATCCATACCCGCACGCGACGACGGTCGAAGGTCCAATCGAAGGCATGGAGTACCCGATGCTCACCTTCGTGCCGAACAGCCCGACGCGCGAGGATCAGCAGTGGGCCCTGTCGCATGAATTCGGGCACGAGTGGTTCCCGATGATCGTCGGGTCGAACGAGCGCTTGTATCCATGGATGGATGAAGGCTTCAACACTTTTATCGATCTGGCCGGCGCGGCCAGGTACTTCGCGGGTACGCCGTACGGCGACTCGATCGAGGTACATCCGCTTCACTTGTATGCTGATCACGCTAAACCCGGCAATGAGCAACCTTTAATCGAGAAGCCCGTCGAGGTGCGCGATCTCTTCTGGGGCGGTTACCAAAAGCCGGCGCTCATGATGCAGCTGCTCCGGTACGAAGTCCTTGGCAAAGACCGCTTTGATGCCGCGTTCCGCGAGTATATCCGAACGTGGGCGTTCAAGCATCCCACGCCGGCGGACTTCTTCCGCCTCATGCGCGACGAATCGGGGATGGAACTCGACTGGTTCTGGCGGGACTGGATCTTCACGACGTCACGGCTCGATCAGGCAGTCGACTCAGCCAGTTTCACCGGAGGAACCTCCGTCATTCATCTCGAGAATCGGGGGACTATGGTTATGCCCGCAGAGCTTGCGATCGCTTTTGCAGATGGTACGAGATCGACCGTTAGGCTCCCGGTCGAGATGTGGAATCTCGGCTCTCGGTTCGACTATCGCGTCCCTGAGAACAAGCGCGTGCAGCGTGTCGAGCTCGATCCAAGGCATGCGCTCCCGGATGTCGATCGGAGTAACAATATTTGGCCGCGCTAGCCGCGATTCGTCGTCTGCACACGCACAGATCTGTGCCACGACTCGGGATCGACTGCTGTCGATCCCTCCAGGGTTGGCGAGCGGCCGCGTAGCGCGAACCCGATGCTTCGCGCAAGCGACGTGCTGCTCCGTTTTACTCGTCAAAGGCGCCAAGTCTGGCGACTCCGATTTGCGTCCGCGACCCACGTACGTCCCCTAATTCACTTATGGGCCACGGCGCGAACTGCCCGCTCAGCTTTGACGCTATCGGGCTAGGTCATCCATCAGTCACTTCTTTTTGCCCGGACGACGCGGTGGGGATGGTCGAGGGCTGACAAAACTCAACGAAGTGCCCTCGACCGAGTCAGGCGCCTTTGCTCCAGTCAAATGGCATCGCTCGTTCGAGATCTCAACCGTCCCGGACGAAGGCATCCGCTGATCGAGATGCCGATCTATCTGCTTCTG
>DATBBP010000097.1:0-4355 GCA_036270935.1 Gemmatimonadaceae bacterium | reverse complement strand
CGCCACCGAGGCCGCCAGTCGGAACCGATGGTCCTGTTCGTTGATACGAACCGGAAGCGATTCCAGCGAGTTACGGAGTCGGGCGACGATTCGCTCGGCACCATCCTCCGCAGCGCCAGGGGCGATGATGGCGTACTCGTTAGGGCCTATGCGCCCGACGGCATCGGAGAGGCGCGCACTGCACTGGCAAATCCGGCTGATGGCTTCGGCGGTCTCTCGGTCGCCGTCGATCGCGACCGTGGACTCGGCATCTCCCAATGGGCTGAAGGCAACGCACGCTAGCGCGTCGCTCCGCCGAATCGCCTCGCCGCCGATCTCGCGCGCTCGACGCGCCAATCCGCGCGCGTTGTACAGGCCAGTCTCTTCGTCGACCAGAGTCTCCTCACGAATACGGTCCGCCGCGAGCTTCGCCTGAACGAACGCATCCAGCTTGAGAAGGAGGACCTCGACGTCGAATGGCTCCGCGCACAGCTCCCACGCACCGGCGGCGTAAGCATCGAGCCGATCACTCCGACTCGGCACAGCGGAAGTCGTGAGAATGATCGGCACATTTAGCGGCATCCGCGCATCCTGACGCAAGCGCTCGCACAAGGCCCGACCGCCCATGTCGGGAAGTCCCATCTCGATGATTATTGCATCCGGCTCGGTAATTCGCGCCAGTTCCAGTGTACGCTGTGACGTCGTGGCGCGAAGTGCGGCGTAGCCGTGTGGTCCCAACACGCTCTCGAGCGACCTCGCCGACCACTCTTGGTCACTTGCAATCAGGATCAGTGGCGGACGAGATCTTCGGTTCGACGCGGACATTGAGGTTCGGTACGGGACGAGTGCGACGCAACCACTTGTCGTGGGCTGACCGCGGAGTCTACGTCGACCACGCGATCCACTCATCAGCAGAAGCTGTGCAGGACCGAGCGATCAAGCGAAGTCGTTGGCCTGACGCTAGATGCATACTGCACCGCAAAAATCTGCAGCTGGAATCTGCCGCAACCGCGCTACAACCCGTCGACAATATGTGACGCACACGCCAGGGCCGATCATGCTCCATGAGGCCTTCATTCGATGGTCCGTGGGTAGAGTTGACGGCGGCACGGACTCACCTCGAAGCGTACGCGTCGGCGTTCAGGCTGCCATATGTGCGAGCTGCTTTTCCGCGACGAAACGCGAGATGGCAGCGACCGTCCCGAAGTTCGCTTCCGTTATATCCGTTTCGTCTATTCCGACGCCGAATTCTTTACGGAGGAAGGCGACCAGTTCCAGCACCGCACTGAAGTCGATGATGCCATGTCCGGGAAGCGAATCCGTGTCTGAGAACTCGTATTCCCCCCTCATGTAAAGGAAGTTCTCAGTCACGTATTCACGCACACGGGCTGCGATTTCGTGCTCTGTCATAGCTGCGGAGTTTGGTCCCGATGTGATCAGGAACGGACCCGAGATGGACTAGATGGACGCAACAAGCGAGGGGGGTACGCTGGCACGGCGAGTCCCCTGTCGGCCCTGCTCGAGAAATGCATAATGCCATAACTGCGTCGACAGAATTGCGACGAGCGCCTGACTCTCACCGAGACTGGTTACGCGGCCGGCAACACAGCGACGCACCAAACCAGCGACAGAAGTAGCGTCGAAGATTCCCGTATGTCGGATCGCCTCGGCGCTGAGCAAGTCTTGCACGTAGTCGCTCGATGAATCACCGAAGAACACCGATGCATCCGGCGATCGGTACCTATCTTTGCGATCGGTGACTACAAACGGCAGGAACTGGCTCGCCCATCGGCGAAGAATCTCTTTTTCGCGAAGACCGAGCAATTTGCTCCGTGACGGCAGAGAAGCGGCAAATTCGAAGAGACGATGATCGAGGAATGGGAACCGACTCTCGACTCCATGCGCTTTCGTCACTCGATCCCCGACGGAACTGAGGAGATACGACGGTAGCTGCGTCGTCAGCTCGACATAGGACGCGCGATTCTCCGGCGACCAGCTGCCGAAGGACTGTGGTAATGATTGACGCAATTCCGCCAGGGGATCACTGCCTGCCAACGCCAACCGGACCTCCGGCGAGTAGAAGTCTTTGATGCGCGCCGCGAGCAGAAAGCGCGGAATGTGTGAGAACAGCGCGTCCTCGGGCGTGCTAGCGTTCAGAAAAACCCGTCTCCAGAAGTCTCCGGCTTGCGCGGTAAGTGCAAGATCGGGATAGAGCCGCTCGAACAACTTTGCTCTGAACCGAGATTCCGGCTGGCGCAGACAGAAAAGTCGAATGATTGTCTCTTTGAAGAGATCGTAGCCGAGAAACAGCTCGTTCGATCCCTCTTCAGCCAGCACAACCTTGACTTCAGCGTCGCGCGCCGCGCGCCCAAGCAGATATCGCGTCGCTGGCTTCGTGCGAAGCAACGGAGTCTCTGCGTGCCAGATTACATCTGGAAAGACCGCCGCTATATCGCTCGCAGCGATCTGCACGACGCCGTGACGGGTCGAAACCAGATTGGCAATGCGCAATTGCTGATCGCGCTCATCGCAATGCGGATCATTTGACGTCACCGAGAACGTGCGCAACGGATCCGAGTCCACCCGCGCGGCGAGCGCACATGTGATCGACGAATCGAGTCCGCCGTTCAGGTATCCTGCAACTGGAGTATCCGCAGGCATCCGCAGCGCGACGGAACTCCTCATCAAGTGATCGAGCGTCTCGAGGGCGCCAGCCGGTTCGATCGACGCTTCGTGATAAAGTGGGTCAAAGTAGCGCCGCCTGCGTAACCGGCCTCCAGACCACGTACAGCACGAACCTGGCTCGAGCTGTTCGACGTGCCGGAAGATGGTTCTCGGCGCACGAGCCGCGCATAGGCTGAACACCTCGTCAAGACCCTGGAGGTCAAGCTCTGCTCTCAGTTCGCCCGTTGCGAGGAGAGCTTTCACCTCCGAGGCGAAATGCAAGTCGCCGTTTACGAGTGAAATGAAGAGCGGACGCACTCCGAAACGATCGCGGGCGAGGAAGAGCAGTTCATTGCGCCGATCGTACAGGGCGAAGGCAAAGTCGCCATTGAGGCGATTGAGCATGGCTTCGCCCCACCGCTCGTATGCCTGTACGAGCAACTCCGAATCGCAGCCGATGCGGAAACGATATCCCGCCGACTCGAGCTCGCCTCGAAGTTCGCGCCGATTGAAGATGGCTCCATCGAGCGCGATGATGATTCTCTCATCAACGGTCGAAAAAGGCTGCGCTCGACCTTGGAGGTCGACTCGCAGACCGACGTGCGCGAGACCGACTCGCTCCCCGCAGTAAATATTCGAGTCGTCTGGGCCGCGATGTCGAATCGCGTCCGCCATTCTCCAGAGCAGGTCGTGATGGATGGGACGCGACGAGCGCCTCGCAATTCCGGCAAACCCGCTCATCCTACGTGTCCCTGCGGTGGCTTCGTGTTTGTGCCAACAGCGTGAGTCCGAGGCACGGTCATCAAGGTCATCAACATCGCCGAGAGTGGAAAGCGAGAGTGTTTGGAGTCCATCGACGTGGATGCAAACCAGAAGCCCTGTCGCTGCACGCGCATTTTTCTACGATCGAATTCAGAAGCCCTTCATAATCAGCCGCTTACTTGAGTTCTCCCCGCTCGACGGTTCTCACCATTGATATTCTCGGCGAGCAATTCTGTTGCTGCGATGCGACAGGGGCACAAGAAGAAGCGCAACGATTTGCGCAGGTTAGGCGACAGCGCCGCGATGCACACATTCATGAGAAGTGGCAGTGCAAGCTCAGGTCTCCCCTGAGACGGTCCGCCGAGTCGGTTCCCAAATTGGACTGCGCTGACGCCGCAGCACCTTCACCCATGCGAGCACGCCTGCGATCACGGAGGCGAGCGCAAAGCCTGCCACCGCGACCACGCGACTCACTTCCTCGGCGCGTTGTGCGCGATACCAGGCCAAAGTGCCAGCTATGAGCCCGCCCAATGTGGTCGCCGCAAGGAGCATCCCGATGCGCGAGCCGCTCGCGAGCATTGCGACACCCGCGGATGCCAATGGCAAGAACAGGTAGACCAGCCATCGGCAGAGTTTGTGGCTGATGAGCATCAGCGCAAACGCACCATATCGAAACGGGTTCATCATTCGACGCCAATGCCAAAGCGTCTCGAGCCCACGAGCCATCGTGCGAATCTTTCGCCGAAATTCGGCTCGCAACGCGCCGGCGCGAGGCACGAAACACATCGCATCGTCCACAGAGACTGCGCGCAATCCGTTCGCGCGCGCCATCAGAGCCGAGGCAAAATCGCGGCTCAATTCCTCGGGAAAGCTGGAGTCGTAGATGCGAGCGCGTATTCCGTAGAAACATCCGCTGGCGCCAACGATGGAGCCGACGCGCGTCTCCAAAC
>DATBBP010000096.1:0-8369 GCA_036270935.1 Gemmatimonadaceae bacterium | reverse complement strand
CGTGCAGCCGGGAGATTACTCGGTACAGCTCACCGTCGCCGGCAAGACGCTCACGCGCCCAGTGCACGTGCACTCCGATCCGCGTGAGGTGACGACACCCGAGGCCACACGGGCGCGGTGGGCGATGATGATGCAGATCGACTCCCTGAGTCGCGCCTTCGCGCACGAGCACGCGACCTTCGTCGCCGCGGATAGTGAGTACACCAGACTCGTTAGGCAACTCGGCGGGCCAAACGCGAGCGTCGTGACGACTGACAGCGTCGTGAAGAACGTGACCACGCTCATCGCGACATTGCGGGCGAGATTCTCCGCTGGCTATTCTGCGCCGATCGGGCAGGCGTTCGACCTCCTGGGAGGCCTCGAGTCCTCGGCGGACGCCCCGACTGAGGCCGAGCGACGCACTCTGGAAGCGGCGACGGCGGATCTGCGCGACGCCTTCGCGAAACTGCACGCACTCGTCACAACCGAGATACCTAAGCTCCAGCAGGTGGCCGGTTCACACGCGCCGCGCTGATTTGCCGAGCCGGCGCTCGATCCACAGGCCGTATCGCGACACGAGCGCGCTCATCGTGAAATAGATCACGCCAACGAATACGTACGCCTCGGTGTGGAAGCCGAGCCATGCCGGATCCTGTGCCGCCAAGCGGGCGGTGTTGAGTAAGTCGAAAAGCCCGATGATCACGATGAGGCTCGTGTCCTGAAAGAAGCCGACGGCGATCGACACAAATGACGGAATGACGATGCGGAGCGCCTCGGGAAGCACGACGAGTCGCGTCGTCTGCCACCAGCTGAGGCCGAGCGCCCGCGCCGCATCCGCACGCCGAGCCGGCACGACCTGCAATCCTGAGCGAACTGCCTCAGCGAGGTATGCGGCGGCAAACACTACGACACCACCTTGCGCGAGGACGAGCTTGTCGATTTCGACGCCGCTCGAGAGAGCGAGCGGTACGACGAGCACCGCGAGATAAAGCACGGCGACGAGCGGCACGCCGCGCACGACCTCGACGATCGCTGTCGAGGCGAGTCGTGGCATCGCGTAACTCGACCGACGACCGAGGGCGAGTAACACACCGAGTGGAAATCCAAGCGCGAGACCAATCACGGTGAGCATCGCCGTGATCGGAAATCCGCCCCAGTCCTGCGTCGGCACGCGTGAGAGGAATGCACCCCCTCCCATTAGCCACACAAATGCCGCAAGGCCGGCGATCCACAGGGCAAGAAGTGCACGCCGCCAGAACGACGGAATGAGCGAGGCAACGACGAGTGCAAGGAGGAGTGCCGTTGCGAGCTCGGAGCGCCATCGTTCCGTGGCCGGATACAATCCGAACAGAATGAACGGAAGCTTGTGGCCGATGAACGCCCAGCACGCGCCAATTCCGGGCGCACGGCAGTCGGCGGCAGTGCCGCTCCAGCGCGCATCGATCAGCGACCAGCGTGCGACCGGGACGAGAACCGCGCCTGCAACGAGTGCCGCGACCAGGGTGAGGCACAGATTCGGCACGGTCGCGAACGCCGCGCGCAGACTCGAGCGCGAGTCGCCGCCCTGTGACTCGATGAGCGTGGTGGACATCGACTATCCGCCGTACGCCAGAAGCCGCGTGTTATAGCGATTGATCATCGCCGCGGTCGCGAGACTCAGTGTCAGATACACGGCAAGCATGATGAGCATCGTCTCAATGCCGTGCCCGGTCTGGTTCGCCGTCGTGTTGAGAATGCTCACGACGTCGGGAAACCCGATCGCAATCGCGAGACTCGAATTCTTGGTGAGGCTCACGCATGTCGTCGCGAGCAGCGGCATCATGGCACGGAGGGCCTGTGGAACGATCACATGCCGCAACGCTTGGCCGCGCGACAGGCCCAGCGCAATTGCCGCGTCGACTTGCCCTCGTGGCACGCCGAGGATCGCGCCACGGACGATCTCCGAAACCTGTGCGGCGTGGTGCATCACGAGAGCGCCGACGAGCGCCGCCAGCTCGGGTGAGAGCGACACCCCGCCGACAAAGTTGAAGCCGACGAGGCGCGGGCGCTCGAACAGCGGGAGGACGAGACCGCGGTCGGACAGAAAAACGCCGGGCAATGGTTGTAGCGCATTCTTCGGTCCAGGCATGGCGTGCATCGTCGCGGCGAGCAACAGCAGAAGGAGCAGCAGCGGCGTGTTACGCATCAGCTCCACACCGGCACGCACCATCCCCCGCCAAGCGGGGTTGTCGGACAGCCGAAGTATTCCCAGAGCGAATCCGATGAGGATCGAGAGCACCCAACCGATTACCGATACTCGCGCCGTATTGGCGAGACCGATCAGGATCGCACGAGCGAAACTATCCTCAGGGCTGAAGGGAATCCCGGAAGTGTCGCCGACCTCGAAATTCGCCGGCTGATGCAGGAAACCGAAGCCCAGCGACAGACCGTGCTGCTCGAGATTCGTCTGCGTGTTGCGCGCAAGCCACCAGAGCACAACGGCAGCGACGCCGAGCGCTAGCGCCTGGCCGAAGGCCGCGCGAGAGATCGTGGCGCGCGCCTCACCCGCGGCCACTATCGGAACGGCGGCGAGTACATGAGTCCACCGTAGTTCCACAGCTTGTTCATTCCGCGATCCATACCGAGCGGCGTCTTGGGACCGAGGTTTCGCTCGAAGATCTCACCGTAGTTGCCGACCGACGAGATGACGTGGTACGGCCACTGCGCTCCGAGGCCGAAGCCATCACTGATCCCTGCCTCGAATCCAAGAAAGCGACGGATGGATGGATCGGCGCTTTGCGCGAGGCTCGCGACGTTACTCGAGGCGATGCCGAGCTCCTCGGCTTCGACTGGCGCGCGAAAGACCCAATTCACGACCTCGAGCCATTGATCGTCTCCGAAGCGTACGACCGGCGCGATCGGCTCCTTGGAAATGTGATCAGGAAGGACGACGTAATCGTTAGGATTGCGGAGCATCGTGCGGGTCGTCGCGAGTCCGGCGCCGTCTTGGCTGATGACGTCGCAGCGTCCGCCGGCGAGTGCGCTCACCGCCGCGCGAAGATCCTCCATCACCACCGGCTTGAACGAGATGTGATTTCGCCGCGCGAAGTCGGTGAGATTGAGCTCGGTCGTCGTCCCTTGCTGGACGCACACCGTTGCGCCATTGAGTTGCGCGGCGCGATCGACCTTCGACGCCTTCGGCATGAGGAAACCCTGCCCGTCGTAGAAGTAGATCGGGCCGAAGTGAAAGTTGCGTTGGAGCGCGCGACTGCTCGTTATGGAGGTACCGTTGACGAGCACGTCGACTTCGCCGGACTGGAGTCCGGAGAAGCGTTGCTGCTGCGTGAAGGTGACAAACTGGACTTTGTTCGGATCGTTGAAGAGCGCGACCGCGAGCGCACGACAGAAGTCGACGTCGAAGCCGCGCCAGTGTCCGGAGTCGTCAGGCGTGGCGAAACCTGCGCCTTGAGTGATTCCACATTTCACTGCGCCACGCGAGCGAATGGTCGCGAGTGTGGTGCTCTGGGTGTTGCGGTTCGTGCTTGGCACTCCGGTCGAGCAGGCCGAACCGGCGACCAAACAAAACCAGATTCCTCGCTTCACTCGGAATGACAAGGGGAGGCGCTTCGCCCGGAATGACAAGTTACGCTCCGCGCATTCGCTCGAAGCCGCGAGCGAGATCCGCGATCAAGTCGTTAGGGTCCTCGAGGCCGATGTGAAGGCGCAGGAGGGGGCCGTCGTGCAGCCAGTGTGTCGCCGTGCGATACGGACGCGGGTCCATCGGAATCGCAAGGCTCTCGAAACCACCGAAGCTTGCGCCCATGCCGAACAGCTGGAGGCTGTTCAGGAACGCGTCGACCCCAGCCTTCCCGACGGGATGCAGCTCGACGCCGAACAACCCGCTGGCGCCGCGAAAGTCGCGCTTCCACAGGGCGTGGCCTGGCACATCGGGCAGCACTGGATACGTGACGCGCGCAACTTCTGGGCGTGCGCACAGCCACTCGGCGACCTGTGTGGCGTTGCGCTGATGGCGCTCGAGTCGCACGCTCAATGTGCGCAGCCCGCGGAGGGCGAGATAGGCGTCGTCAGAGCTGACGCAGAAGCCGATCTCCGCGACCTCGGAACGTAGGCGGTCGTAAAGTGGCTCGGTCGTCGTGACCGTGCCCATCATGACATCGGAGTGACCGCCGATGTACTTTGTCGCGGCGAGAATCGAGACGTCCACTCCGTGCTCGAACGCCGGGAAGAAGTACGGCGTCGCCCAGCTGTTATCGAGTAGGGTGTAAATGCCGCGCGCTCGCGCCGCGTTCGTTATCGCCGGGACGTCCTGGATCTCGAAGGTCATCGAACCTGGCGACTCCATGAAAACGAGTCGGGTGTTTGGCCTGAACAGGCCACTGATCCTGTCGCCGATGAGCGGATCATAATATGTCGTCTCGACACCGAATCGCCCGAGTATGCGATCGCAGAAGATACGCGTCGGAACGTATGCACTGTCGGTGACGAGAATGTGATCCCCATTCCGAACGAGCGCTTGCAGGGCAACCGTGACTGCCGCCAGGCCGGACGGCACAAGCATCGCTCGATAGCCACCCTCCAGGGTCGCTATCGCCTGCTCGAACGCGAGCGTCGTCGGCGTCGCGAGCTGTCCGTATCGGATGAGATCGAAGCGGTGCGCGTGGACGCGCGACGCTTCCCAATCGGAGACCGTCGGGAAGACGAAAGTCGACGCGCGGTAGACTGGTGGGTTGACCGCGCCCTGACGTTGCGTTGGATCACCGCCGGAATGCGCCAGCAGTGTATCGGGAGCGAGCGGCTTGTCCTTCCGAGGCTCCTCGCTCATTTCTGCCGGAGCTGATCGAGTGCGCGCTCGGCCGTCGTCGCCTGCCCGGAGCCGAGTGCATTCAGGACGCGCGCGTAGTGTGACCAACCCCAGATGTTGCCAGGGCGCAGCGCCGTGCGCTCGGCGAGGAGATCGCGCGCGACGGCGAGCTGCTTGTCGCGCCATGCGGCGTCGATGAGCAATTGCTCAAACATATCGCGCTGGGCGTGGCTCGCGCCGATGCGCCGGACGTTGGCCCTCGCCGGCATCAGCTGAGCCACGACCTCGCCGTAGTCGCCGCGCCGGTGTGCAACCACCGCTCGCGCGAGCGGCAGCCCAACGTCCGCCATCACCCGCGCCTCGGTGCTCGCCTCGTCGCTCGCGAACTCAGCGCACGAGTGGAGAAATCGTTGCACACCATCGGTGTCCCCGACCGCGGCCAGCGCCATGAGATAGTGCAAATCGACGAACACGAGCGAATGGTCGTCGATGTGGAGCCGGGCGCGCTCCGCCAGCTCGCGCCACCGGTCGCCGACGTCGACCTCGGCTTGCTCGAGACGCCACAGGAGCGACACGGCATTCGCAATATCTAAATACTCATCCGTCGGCTGATTGCGTACCTCGCGGTCATAGACCTCGAGCACGCGGTCGTGTTCTTCCAGGTCGAGCCGGAAAAGCGCCTCGTGCCAGCGCAGGTGAAAGGCGAAATTGTTGCACGCCGTCCAATGGCCGACTCCACTCGTGATCCACGCGATGCCTTCCCGGCGGCGCCCTTGCATCTCCGCGACGTGCGCGACAGCATGCGCCGCCCAAATGTCGTGCGGATTGAGCTCGACGGCGCGCCGGCCGAGCTTCTCCGCCGCGACATAGTCGCCCGCCTCCTCGAGTCCGTAGGCGTAGCAACCCAGCAGGTAGCCATAGCCGGGCAGCCCCGCATCCCACGAGCGCAGCACTCTCGCGACGATATCGCGCATGCCCACGCTCTCCCCGAGATACGAAAGTACGAATTGCGATACCTTGATCGCGACGAGGTCGAGCGGATCGTCGGTTACGATCGCGATCCATTTCGCAGCTGCGCGACGCATATCGCCGCGCGACCAAGCATCGAGTGCATCGAGGTGGCGCGTCTCGCGCTGCGTCGGTGCACGGGCGAAGGATGCCCGGCGAGCGCGGGCGAGCGACTGGCGCGCCAGTTCCGTCCCTTCGCGCTTGCTCGACAGCATGCCTAGATAGCCGTCGATGCAGTGCGCAAAGGCGAAATCAGGATCGTTCTCGATCACTGCGTCGAGCAGCGCACGGGTGTCGGAGCGAGCGCCGAGGTAGCTGTCGACGGCCGTGTCGAGACGGCGAACAGAGTCCGTGCTGTCGGCCGTGACCTCGAGGCCCCTCACATCCCGAAAGCGTGACACGGCCTGCTGACGTTAAGCGATGGGCTCGTTGATCCAGTAGCGCAGAATGGGGTCGCCCGTGTTCACGACCTTGTGCGTCCAGATCAGACCGACGATTCCCGTGCCGGGCGCGCACACGCGCTCGACGACTCTCCCAAACACGTCGCAAATCTCACCCAGCTGATCGCCCGCAACTATCTCATCCCCGATTCGAGCCGTTAGGCGAAGCAGGCCGGCGCGCTTGGCGCGGACGACGACCCGGTCGCAAGCGGCAAGCCGCGCGCGATTTCGCGGACGCTCGCCATCGATCATGCCGAGATGCCGCATGACATTCAGCGCACCCTCGACGTGAATGCGGACGTCCTCCTCGAGGAGCGTGCCGTCGCCGCCCGACTCCGCGAGAATCGACACGACGCCGTTCCGCGTCGCCGAATAATTGAGCGAACCCGCAAACGGCGGGATAGAGCTTCCGTTCGGCGAGAGCGAGACGAGACAGGGCGTGAAGGCACGCGCGAGCGCCTCCCCCTTCGCGTCCAGCTCGCGATTGCCGGTGAGCGAATACCCGGCGAACGGATAGAGCGCCTCGCCGACGTCGCCAGCGTGGAAGTCGATGTGATACTCGGCTGCGCCGATCAGCTCGCGCAGTACAATGTCGGCGAGGATCTCGGAGATCGAGCCGTCCCGACGACCTGGCGCGATCTTGTTCAGGTTCAGCCCATCGAGCGGCGAGTTGAAGCCAGTGCGGCTCTCGAACATTCGCATATTCGTAACCGGCACGGCGATGATCGCGCCACGCAGCTCGGCCGGCTTGACCGACCGAATGAGCCGCATCACCGCGTCGATCGGCGCATACTCCGTCGCGTGAACGCCTGCCGTGAAGCAGAGTCTCGGACCGTCGTCGGCGCCGTTGATGATGACGAGCGGAATGCGGAGCGGGCCACTCGCCGTTTCGCCGATCTCCAGCCAGCCTTCGACCTTTTCGTTAGGCGACGCACGTACGTCGCGAATTGCCACGGGCGTGCGCATTCGCGACGTCAGCTCGTGGCGTTGATCATGACGGTGGGCGCATTTCCCACCGCCGCGTACGCGCCGGCGAGACGCCGCACGCCTTCGTCGATCTCCTCGTGCGTCGCGTGACTGAACGCCAGCCGTAGGTGATTGCGCGGATGCGGTACGTCGGCGCGTGCGAAGAACCTGCTGCCCGGGATCACGGTCACGCCTGCCCGATTCGCGCATGCCGCCAACTCGTCCGCATTCACACCGTCTGGGAGGGTCAGCCACAGATAATAGCCGCCGCGCGGCATGCCGAAAGACGCATCGGGCAGATCGCGACGCACCGCTGCCGCCATGCGGTCCCGATTCGAGCGGTAGCACTCCTGGACACGTGCTATGTGGGCTCCAAGGCGTCCACGCGTGACGAATTCGATGATGGTGCGCTGGGTGAGTGGACACGACCCGGCGTCGGTCTTGAGCTGGGCCATGCGCGCGACGAACGATGGGGGCGCCGCGACCCAGCCAACACGCAACCCAGGCGCCATGAGCTTCGCGAACGTACCCAACTGCAGTACGATCTCGCGCTTGTCGAGCGCCTTCAGCGACGCGACAGGCGCTCCCTCGAAGATCACGCGTCGATAGGGGCTGTCCTCGACAACGTAGATGCCGTGCGCCGCGGCGAGATCGAGCAGCGCGCGGCGTCGGTCGGCCGACATGGTCGTGCCGGTCGGATTGTGAAAGTCCGGAACGTCGTAGACGAATTTTGGTTCGGGCTTCCCTTCTTCACGACGCCGCTCGAGAATCGCCTCGAGCGCGCCGACGTGGAGTCCGGCCTCGTCTTGCGGGACCTCGACGAAGCTTGCGCCATAGCTCTTGAGAATAGGGATCGCGCTGAAATACGTCGGCGAGGTCACAACAACGGCGTCGCCGTCGTCGAGGAGCAGCCGGCACACGAGCTCGAGCCCATGCTTCGCGCCGTTCGTAACGAGCACATTGTCCGCCTGCGTCGCAGCACCGTCGGATGTCATGTAGTTGGCGATCCACTCACGCAGCTCGGGCAGCCCAGCTCGCGGCGCGTACTGGAGCGTCTCGTGACGATAGCGGGAGAGCGCGGTTTCAGCTTCGGCGGTCAGGTCAGGGAGTACGCCGGGAAAGGCGTGGCCTGAGTCGAAGGAGATGTTCCCGGGCGGCGCGGCTGCCGGGAGGGC
>DATBBP010000095.1:0-5834 GCA_036270935.1 Gemmatimonadaceae bacterium | reverse complement strand
GAAGCGTCGACTTGCCGCAGCCCGAGGGTCCAACAATCGCCACATACTCACCCGCTCGCACGTCGAGTGAGACGCCGCGCACCGCGTGAACGATCCCGGCTGACATCGCGTAATCGCGATGCAGCTCGTGCGCCGAGAGGAGAATACCATTGTCGCTCACGCGACGGCCTCCTCACGCAACGTGCTCGCGATCGGGAGCGACGCACCCCGCCACGCTGGGTAGATGGCCGCGAGGATACCACTTCCCGCCAAAAGCCCGAGGGCAATCCACGCATCGCGAGGCTGAAAGAGAAAGAAGTCGATGGCCTCGGGCAGACCAGGGAAGGCGGCAAGGATCGAGTTCAAGTAGCGCGCGGTGACGAGACCCAAACCGAGCCCGGCGATCGCCCCGACGATCATGATGACCGTTCCTTCAATAAGTATTTGCTCAACGATGCGAAGACGCCGGAGCCCGATCGCGCGCATCACCGCGATCTCACCAAGCCGCTCGTTCACGGAAACCGTGACGAGCGTCGTCACCAGGAGAAAGCCAACGCCCAGGCTCACCGTCCCGAGGATGAACGCGAGCTGCCGGAAGTAGCTCAAACGTTGCTCGACTTGCTCGATCGCCGTCGTCGTCGAGATCGCACTCACGGCCGGCATCTGCCGATCGATCGCGTCACGAGCCGCCTCGACATTCGACGCGTCCCGCAAGCGGACCATGATCAGTGAAACGCGATCCTTCTGCGAAGGCCCTTCCATCGCTTGTAGCGACGGGAGCGGCAGAGCGAGCGCTCGCTCGCCGGCGGCGAGATAAATGAAGTGAGCTCGCCCTACGATTCGCACGGTCCGCTGTCCGGTAAAGCCGCGGAGTTGTGGATCGAAGCCTGCCGCGACGCGAATCGTGTCGCCGATCCTCGCGCCGAGAGCCGTCAGTAAGGCGTCGTTCGCGGCGACGTCGCCATCGGCGACCGGGGGTCGTCCATTGAGCAACTTGTAATCACCTTGAACGCGAGCCAGCGTGCCGAGCGCCGCGGCGCTGACCGATGCTGCACCCCGCTCGGCATGCAGTTGCGCCCCGAGCACTGGACTGACGGCAACCACGTCAGGGCGAGCATACAGCTGCGCCACGATCGATGCCGCACCGGGAATCGTCGCGTCGGTATCGAACGGCAGCGTTCCGCGAGGGGCGAGCCGGATCTGAAATCCCTGCGCGAGCAGAAGCGACCGAAACGACACGCGCATGCCCGTCGCGAGCATGACCATATCGAGCAGCATCGCGGCAGAGATCGCCACGCCGACAATGGCGAGGAGTGTGCGCGCGCGATGCCTGACGAGCGAAGCACGAGCCAGAGCGAGAATCACGAGCGTGTCACCGCCCGAAGAGAGAGAGTGGCGGCCGACGAACGAGGCGCTGTGCCGCAAGCCAGCCCGCACCCACTCCGAGCGCCAACGACAGCGTCACGGCGATCGCGACGATCTCGCCAGTGACGAGCGAAAAAGTCAGCGGCGTGCGGTAGACGCGCCGGTAGTGCCAGTTCACGTACGCGGAAACAACGCTCCCGATTCCCACACCAGCGATGCTTCCGCACACCGCGATGAGCGCTGATTCGAGCACGACGCTGCGCACGATCGTTCTCGCCGAAATGCCCATGAGCCGCAACGCCGCGACGTCCCGCCTCCGTTCGTCGACCTTCAAGAGCATGATGCACAACAGGAAAACGGCGCTGGCCACGATGGTGATGATTCCGATGGCGCGATGAAATCGGCTGACGACGAGAAAGGTCGTCGAGCTCTCGACGGCTATCTCCCGTGATGAGTAGGCACGAAATCCGAACGCTGCGGCGTCGATTGCGTGAAGCGCGCTATCCGCGCCGGCGTTGCCGCGCGTCGAGACCGCGAATCGCTCGACACGCTCGCCGTAGCCGACGAGTTGCTGCAATTCGTCCAGATGGACACGTATCCGATAGCTACCGCGTGCCACCTCGGATGGATCACTAGCCCGCTTCATGAGCGCGGAGACCACGACCGTGTCGCCAGCGTGGCCCGGGTTCGGGGTGAGAACCAGTGTGTCGCCAACGTGAAGGCCGGCGTCCTGCGCGAGCCGCTCATCGATCGCGACTGTTCGCGGCGGATGTCGCGGCGGCACCGAATCGATCGCCTGCGCGGCGAGTATGAATGACAGTGCGTGAAGGAACACGAACATCCTTGCAGTGGGCCTAACGGGCAAAGAGAGGGGCGCTCGCGCGCCCCGTCACCACCGAAAGATGATCGTCGGACGGCGCCGATCCTATCGCGCCGGCGTTTTTCGCTGCGTCAGTCGGCTCGGCGCCGGGCCCAGCCTGCGGTGTCCTTGAGCGCCGCGCGCGTCGCTTCGAGTGAGTACGAGGGCTGCCGAAGCACTCCGAGTCCGCGTCGCAGCAGCAACACCGAAGCGCCAAGTTCGACGAGGCCCGTGACGACCGCGCCCACCCACATGTGCCCCGAGGCCAAGCGTCCGATGAGCGTCACGAGAAAGAGCGTGAGCGCTACGAGCATCACCACTCCAACGCCGAATGCAACGGCCAGTTGGACTGCCCCCTGCCCCGCACGATGTACGCTCTCCTGCATCTCGAGCTTGGCGAGCCGAACCTCGTCGGCCACCAGGCGCTTCGAGTCGTCGCCCAGCTGACGAATCAGCTCCGGAATCCCCGAGTCGGGGTCGACCGAAATTCGTTCCATAGCCACGCGCTGACTCCTACTGGATTCGCGGTCGTGCCGGGCAATCTTCGTTCCTGCGACGTATCGCGAGGGATGTTACGCCCCGCGCTTCCGCCGACCCTCGACGAAAATCTGCGCGGCCAGCCCCGGACCGATCGCGCGCTCCTTGTCCGAGCGGAGCGCGCGCCCGAGCACGTGCGTGCCCTGTTTCCCCTGACGCACGATCTGCAGTGTGATTGGGCCGCCGAATGGCGCCCGACCCATCACTCGCACGTCAGCGCCGGGGGTGATGCCCAGTTCCGCGAGATAACGTAGACGCTCGGGATCACGGTCACCGACCTGCCGAATCCGGACGATGTCACCGACGGCGACGTCGGCCAACGGGACGAGAGCAGGCGCCTCGAGCGTGCCTTCGCGCGTTGGTATCGGCGCACCATGCGGATCGGTCGTCGGCTCGCCGATAGCCGAAGCCATTCGATCGATGAGCTCGTCCGAGGCGGCATGCTCCAGTTCCTCTGCTTCCTCGTGAACTCGATCCCAAGGATAGCCGAGCGCTTTGGCTAGATAGGCTTCAATAACGCGATGCCGCCGAATGGTCCGCAGCGCCGCGCGCCGGCCCGCCTCTGTAAGCCGCACGCCGCGATATCGCTCGTAGCTGATCAGTCCCTGCTCCGCGAGCCGGCGCAGCATCCCGGTGACCGAAGCCGGCGCAATCCGCAGCGCCTGCGCGATTTCGTTCGTGCCGGCGACGCCGGGAGAGCCGCTTCCGGCGTCGGCGACCTCGATCTCGTAAATGGTCTTTAAATAATCCTCAACCGGCGCCGTGAGCGCATGCATCGCCTTCACCGCGCTCATGCATTCGCTCCCGGCGGAGTCGAACGGCCGCTGACCTCCTGTGCCGCCGACACGGCTGCGCGCGGCCCGGAAAGGCGGCGCTCGCCGCGCACGAGCAAGACGGGAACGCGCGACGTGTGCCTGACCTCGTTCGCGACGCTTCCGTACAGCAAGTCTTGAAGGAAGCGATGGCCGTGCGTCGACATCGCAATCAGATCGCACCCCTCGCGGACCGCGGCCTCCGCGATCTCAGCGCCGGGGTTCCCCGCCGCGAGAATACACTCCGCCTCGATGCCGTCTGCCTCCAGCGAGGCGGCGACTTCCTCGAGGTACTCGCGGTCTTCACGCATCTCTTCGGATTCGCGCAGATGCAGTTGTCGAACGTTCCGCGCTGCCCAGCCATCCGCGACGTGAATCAGCACGAGCGATGCGCCGCAGTGTCGCGCGAGCTTTCGCACGTGAGCCAGAATTGACTCATCGTAAGGCGTATGCTCAAGCGGAACGAGAATGCGCTTGTACATAGGACGCGCTACGCCTCGTCAGGCATTAGCTGCCGAACCCACGGAACGTCAGCACGAGCAGCCATGCATTCAACGCGGCAATCGCCACCGCGACGGAGTACGCGAGGAACTTCAACCATCCTCGGTTCACGAACGGGCCCATCTTCGCCCGTTCCGAGGTGAAGCGCACGAGCGGAAACACCGCGAACGAAAGCTGCAGGCTCAGAATGACCTGACTGAAAACGAGCAGCTTCGCTGTCCCGCTTTCGCCGTACAAGATAGCCGTTACCACAGCCGGGACAATCGCGATCCCACGTGTGATCAAACGACGCACCCAGGGCCGTAGTCGGATGTGGAGAAATCCTTCCATCACGATCTGGCCAGCCAGCGTTCCCGTGAGCGTCGAGTTGAGCCCGGAGGCGAGTAATGCGAGTGCAAATACCGCGCTTGCGCCGCCACCGAGCAGGGGCGTCAACAGCTTGTACGCATCCTGGATTTCCGCCACGTCCTTGTGCCCGTGCGTATGGAACGCGGCCGCCGACACGATGAGAATGGCTGCGTTGATGAAGAGAGCAAAGGACAACGCAATCGTCGAGTCGACAAATGCATAGCGCACCGCCTCACGACGTCCCGCCGTCGTCTCTGCATAACGACGCGTTTGCACGATCGACGAATGCAGATACAAGTTGTGCGGCATCACCGTCGCACCGAGAATGCCGATCGCGATGTACAGCATGCTGCGATTGCGAACGATCTCCGACCGCGGAACGAATCCCGCGGCGACGCCAGCAAAATCCGGCTTGGCGCGAAGGAGCTCGAACAGGAAGCAGAGACCAATCGTCGCGACCAGCGCGACCACCAGCGCCTCGAGCAGACGAAATCCCTTGTTCTGGAGATAGAGCACCAGCAGCACGTCGAGCGCGGTGAGAATCACACCCCACGTGAGCGGGAGCCCGAACAACAGATTCAACGCGATCGCTGCGCCGATGACTTCTGCCAGATCGCACGCGGCGATGGCGATCTCGCACAGCACCCAGAGCGCGATGTTGGTGCCCCGCGAGTAGTGATCGCGACATGCTTGTGCCAGGTCGCGTCCGGTGACGATTCCGAGTTTGGAAGCGAGTCCTTGGAGCAGGACCGCCATCAGATTCGAGATCAGAATCACGCTCAACAGCGTGTATCCGAACCCCGAACCGCCGGCGAGATCCGTCGCCCAATTGCCCGGATCCATGTATCCGACGGCTACGAGATATCCTGGGCCGGCGAACGCGAGGATCTTGCGCCACCAGCTGCCGTCCGAGACCGGAACGCTTCGGTAGACCTCAGCGAGGCTTGGCGCCACCCGAGCGCGGCGCCACCCGTGCTCTGGTGTCGCCGCGCTAGACCTGGTCTTGGGAAGCGGCTCGGGAAGTGACATACGAAAATTAGTCTTGCCTAATATTTTCTTGAGGACGACGTAATGCAATGGGCAGATCTTGCGCGATCACCCGAACGGTCGAATAATTAATTAGCTCAGCTAAGTACTTTTCTCGTCGCCGGAGGGTCCTATGCCAACGACTTCGCCGCCCACCACCACTATGTCTGCCCAGAGCTCGCTTTCTCTTTCGCGCATCGGCCAGATCGCCATCGTCGTGAAAGACGTGGAACGCGCAACGGCGTTCTATCGCGACACGCTTGGAATGCGCTTTCTCTTCGCGTTCCCTGGACTGGCTTTCTTCGACTGCGACGGCGTCCGCATCATGCTGAGTCGGGCGGAGAAGAAGGAGTTCGATCATCCAAGCTCGATTCTCTACTTCCGCGTGGCCGACATTCAGGGCGCGT
>DATBBP010000094.1:0-3874 GCA_036270935.1 Gemmatimonadaceae bacterium | reverse complement strand
TTCTCGGGGCCGTTATCGGAGGTGTGTGGGGACGTCAAACCGGCGTCCACCCTGAGACCCCAACGTCCGACATTTTCCCCTGCGTCCGTCGGTGCGCCGCCGTAGCAGCTACCATCCAGGGCGCACTCATAGGAATGGTCGTCGGCACCACCGTCGGAGCATTCCTGCGACGTGAGCACTGGGAACCGATAGCATTGCCCAGCCGGGGCGCGCCGCGACGTTAGGCACGCTACACTCAGTGATGCGCGACTGGGCGGTTTGCACGTCACCTCCGGCCGGATACGTTTAGCCGTCTCGAGTGCAAGCGAGTTCACCCATGATCGCGGAATCCATCTGACGCGAACGGCATCGGTTCCCGCGCCGCCGATCCCAGCGGTTGTCCACTCCGGCACGCGTGCCCCCACGCGTATCGATTTCGGCGGCGGCTGGACGGACGTGCCACCCTACTCTGACCGCGAGGGCGGCTTCGTCTGCAATCTCGCGATTGCGCGTTACGCAACCGTACTGCTCGCCCCCGCGTCGCAAAGCGACGGCGTCTCACTCAGCGCCGATCGCGCGCGCGATCAACCGCTGGTCGAGGCCGCAGTGAGACGAGCCCGTGTAAGCGGCGTCGACGTCGCCCTATATAATGATTTCCCGGTCGGTGCCGGGCTCGGCGGCTCGTCTGCCGCCGGCGTCGCGCTCGCCCAGGCGTTGAGCCGGTGCACCGGAGAGTCTTTGGAACCGGCCCAAGTGGCCGAACGAAGTCGTGCGACTGAAGTTGAGGAACTCGGCGTCGCGGGTGGGCGACAAGATCACTACGCATCGGCATTCGGCGGCGCGCTTGCGTTACGCTTTTCGGAAACGGGCACCAACGTGCATCAGATTCCGCTCACTCGTGAGGCACGCGAAGAACTCGAGCGCCGTTGCATCGTCGTCTACACGGGTGAGTCTCGGATCTCCGGTGATACGATCACGGCCGTCACCGGCGCGTACGAGCGGCGAGACGCTAAGGTGCTCTTCGCGCTTGGTCGTATGCGCGCGCTGGCGGAGCAAATGGCGAACGCGCTCGAAGGCGCGGATATCGACGCGTTAGCGAAGCTCGTCGGCGAGCACTGGGCGCATCAACGCGCGTTGCATCCGGCTATACCAACGCATCGGATCGACGCGATCATCGAGCGGGCACGCAATGCGGGAGCGCTTGGTGCCAAGGCACTTGGCGCGTCGGGCGGGGGGTGCGTATTGGTGATCGCGCGGCGTGATCGCGAGGCAGAGGTTGCGGCGGCCGTTTCAGCGCTGGGGCCGTTGCTGCCATTTTCGGTTGCCGAGCGCGGCGTCGAAACGACGCCTGTCGATGCGAGTAACGAAACTGAGAGCATATGAGCATAACGAGTGGTGACGCGGTCGCGCTCACACGCGAGTTGGTGCGTGTCGACTCGCGGAATCCCACGCTGGTCTCCGGGGCCCCGGGCGAAGCTCGCGCCGCCCGCGTGCTCGCCGACGTCCTCTCGGCGTGGGGCTTTCGCGTCGCGGTTCAAGAGGCAGCTCCTGGCCGGCCGAATGTGATTGCGCGCATCGGCAACGCGAGCGCCGGCGGTCGATCGCTGATGTTCAACGGACACATCGATGTCGTCGGCGTCGAGGGGATGACGCACGCGCCTTGGGAGGCGTCCGTGCGCGATGGGCGACTCTATGGTCGCGGCTCGTCCGACATGAAGGCCGGCGTCGCGGCGATGTGCGCGGCCGCGGCACGTGCAGTCAGCGCGAGCGGCAGCTCGCTGGACGGAGAGATCATCGTTACTGCAGTGGTGGACGAAGAATACTCGAGTCTCGGAACTCGGGCGCTGGTCGCCGATGGCGTTCGCGCCGATGCTGCAGTGGTCACCGAGCCGACGATTCTCGCCATCATGCCCGCACACAAAGGGTTTGTCTGGGTCGACGTAGTTGTGCACGGACGCGCCGCGCACGGAAGCAAGTGGGACGTCGGCGTCGATGCGATCCGACACGCGGGCTTGCTGCTCGCCGCGCTCGATGCACTCGATGTCGAACTGCTCGCGTCGCGCGAACATTCGCTGCTTGGACGTCCGTCGCTGCACGCGTCGACCATCGATGGTGGGGTTGGACTCTCCACGTATCCCGATCGATGTCATTTCACGATCGAACGCCGAACGATTCCGGGCGAATCGACCGCGGCAGTGATGGCGGAGATCGAAGAGGCATTCGCTCGCGTACGCGCGCGCCGGCCCGATCTGGACGCGAAAGTGTCACTGATTTTCGAGCAGCCCCCGAGCGACGTGCCGATCGACGCGCCAATCGTGCGTGCACTCGATGGCGCGCTTCGCGCGTGTGGCGAAGAGGTAAAGGTCACGGGCATGAGCGCGTGGACCGACGCGGCGATTTTGAACGAAGCGGGCATTCCCGCGATTTGCTTCGGGCCTGGCGACATCGGGCTCGCGCACGCGGCAGAAGAATACGTGCTCGTTGACGAGATCGAGCGCGCGACGCTCGTCCTCGCGGCGCTGGCAATGGAGTGGACGCGTAAAGGAGCGTGAACTTGGCCTACCTGTCTCACCAGGATTACGACGCGCTCGAGCGCGCCATCCGTGTCGGCCAGCGAATCGTCGTATGGCGCTCCGGCATCGAGTATGTTCTTGTTCCCACCGAGCTGCGGCTCCAAGCGGGACGCGAGGTCATCGACGCCAAACGGCCCATTGGTGATTCATTGATGCTCTACCTCGATGAGATCGATTCGATCGAGGTTATCGCGTGAGTGATGCGCGTCACAGTGAGCTGCCGCTTTTAGCGATCTTTGCGGACGAGTCGTGTCTCGGCAACGGGCGCGAGGGAAGCAACCCTGGCGGGGCCGCCGGTGTAATCGAGTACTGGAACCCGGCGACGGAGCGCCTCGCGCGATTCGATTATTGGGTCTCCGAGACAGCGACCACGAACAATCGCATGGCGCTTCGCAGCGTGATCGAAGCGTTTCACGCGATTTCTCGTAAGGGAACGAGATTTCGCGTCGTGTTCACGTCCGATTCGCAGTATCTCGTGAAAGGGATGACCGAATGGGTGCATGGGTGGAACGCACGAGGTTGGAAGCGAAAAGGGGGCACGATCGAGAATCTCGAGTTGTGGCAAGCTGCCATTGCCGAAGCCGGCCGTCACGTCGTGCAGTGGCGATGGGTGCGAGGCCACGTCGGTCATCCGCAGAACGAGTATGCGAACTTTCTCGCCGTGCGCGCTGCGCGCGAGCAAACGTCATCGTCGGGTGTCGTCGCGTCCGGTTTCGACAAATGGCTTGCTTCGGAACGCGAAAAGGGAAGGATGGCCGCCGAACCAGATCCATTTCCCTCTCAAAGCCCATTTCGACCGGCCCGCGCCTTGCCAGTCGTGACGAAAGGTTCACTCACGTCGTGATAAGGGGAAACGTGAGTGAGAGCCGATATGAAACCCCTTATCGTGGGTCTGCTGCTTGGATTGGCCGTCGGGTACTGGCAAGGTTTTGGAGATGGCAAGCAGGGCAGAGACAACGTCGCCGTCCGAGTGCTCAACGCATTCGGCGCCAGCAAAATCAAAGCAGCGGAAGAGTCGCGCGAGAGGAGCAGAGAGGAAGCGTCGCGACCCTGAGTTCCGCGTGCTGAACCCGAGCACCGCGCAATGATGGACGCCCTCGATCGCACATTCCGGCATCTTCTCCAGACGATCCAAACGCGCTATCCGGCGTATCTGACGCAGCCGTTCGAGGTCGCGGAGCTCTACCAGAACATTTTACCGTATCGCCATCACCGCCGCGAGCTCGGCCTCGAGACCAATCAGGAATACGAGCTCGCGCTTCTTCAGCTTCTCTCTGGCGCGCGCGACTATCTGGTCGTGAACGACCAGATGCGTGAGCGAC
>DATBBP010000093.1:0-3951 GCA_036270935.1 Gemmatimonadaceae bacterium | reverse complement strand
ACAGCGGAGCCGACGACTCGCGCGAAATCGTCGAGACGATTTCTCCCGGAATGAAGAGCTGGCCACGCCCGTCACGCCTGAAGTTGGCCAGGAGCACGATGCTTTGACGCGGCAGGCGCCGCAACTCGCCGAGCAACGAGTCGAATGGCAAACCGCGGAGGAGAGTGATGTCGAGCTCAGGGGCCTGTTCGGTCACGGCATGCAAAGCCGACGACACGGCGAAGGAGTCGATCGCCGATAGGCCGCCGATGATCACCACCCGTCGCGCATCCGGTTGAAGGCCGCGCGCCATCGCGAGAATCGAGCCGAACGAAAATGGCGAGAATCGGCCGGTGACGTTCGGTGGCAGGCCGTCGACGTTTATGATGTTATCAATAGTGAGCGCAAATATGACGGGAATACGAGGCCACGATGACCGCAGCCGCTCCGTCGCGAAGCGCAGCGCAACGGAGCCGACGGCGACAATTGCGTCGATACGAATGCTGCGGTACTTGTCGGAGAAGTAGATCGCCAGTTGCGGCGTTCGTCCTGAAAAGCGATCGAAGTCGAGGAATTCCTCGTAGAACTCGACCGGCACGGCGATCTCGTTGCGCACCGTATGGCGCAACTGCTGTGTGAAGATCGCGACGGAGGGTGCCTCCGGCGGCAGACCGAAAAGCAGCAGGATGCGCACCGGCTCCGGCGCGAGCTGGGCGCGCATGGTGCTTGTAGCGCCGACACTCGCGAACAGTGTGGCGCCGAAGACGGCGCAGGCGCGCAGGGATGAATGTAGTGACAGGAGAGGTTCGCGGTGCGACGATGTCTTGCGAAGGGAGCAAGTTGCTTATACGGGCAATCGATCTCGACGAGAGATCAGATCTGGGAACAGGTAGACGCTTCGCGACAGAGAAACGGTCGTACGAGTGCGATGAGGGCTTCCGTATCGAAGGGCTTGCGGAGATAACCACACGCGCCAGCACGTCGCGCGAGGCGTGAGGAGGGAATTTCTTCGTGCGCCGTGATGAAGATGATCGGCGTCGAGGAGCCAAGGGCGGTCAGACGGTCCTGAAGATCGAACCCGCTCAGCCTCCCGAGATGTACGTCGAGCACGATGCACTGCGGCTCGCCCCGCTCCGTCCGATCCAGGAATTCCTCGGCCGACGCGAAAGTCTCGACGCGAATTCCATCGACCCGGAACACGCGAACAAGAGAGCACCGAATTGACGGATCATCGTCAACGATGGCGACCCAAGGCTCGGTGCCGTTCGGCGAGCGCGCAACTGTCGGTTGCTCTGACAACAACACGGATAAATCTCTCCTGACGAACACGACCGCACGCGAAACTTTCTGAAGCGTCAGGCCCGCAACCATTGGACTTTGGGCCAACCGAGAGGTGAGACGTTGCTAAATAGGTGCTAGGTGCTAGGTGCTAGAGAGAAACACGGAACCACTAGCACCTAGCACCTAGCACCTCCCCTAGCCCCTCTGTCCAATGGGTTCGCGCTCGGGCAAAGCCTACTCTCCCAGCATGAGGCCCGCGCTCGTTCGCCGCACGCAAAGCGGCCGCGTCGATTTCGCGTTCGGCTTGTATCGCGGTAGCCGCAAGACGTACAAGCTGGCCGTTGCGATGCCAATGCCCGGCAAACTGCTCTGGTCGGTGACGCTCTGTGATCCGGCGAGGGACAGTGACTCGCTCGGGTACCGCGAATCGGCCACGCAGCGCGCTTCGTTCGAGTTGAAGGAAGAGCCTGGCGCCTCGTTCAAACCCTACCTCGGACCGTTTGTGCCTAACGGTTCGCGGTGCCACTGCATCAAGACGATGTCGGGCCGCGGCTGGTACACGCAGTGTCGCATTTACGCCGCGAGGAGCTCGCGATCCGTTGTCGATGGAGCAGTCGCGACGATCGCGGTACGCTGATTCACTTCTCGTAGCTGGAGGCCGCAGTGGACGGAGCTTACACACCAATCAGCAGCATGTTGTCCCGAGGCTGGGCGTTTCTTTTGTTGCGAGGCCTCGCGGCAATTGCCTTTGGCATCCTGACGTGGGTGCGTCCGAGCATCTCGCTCCTCGCTCTTGTATTTCTTTTCGGCGTGTATGTCCTCATCGATGGCGTTCTCGCGGCCTGGACCGCGATCAGCAGCCGCGAAGAGCAGGAGTACTGGTGGGTGCTACTGCTCGGCGGACTCATAGGCATCGGCGTGGGTTTGCTGACCTTCGCCAATCCCAACATCACCGCGCTCGCGTTGCTCTTCTATATCGCCGTCTGGGCAATCGCCACGGGCGTGCTCGAGATCGTGGTCGCCATTCGGGTGCGAAAGGAGGTCGATGGCGAATGGCGCCTCATCCTCGCCGGCGTCGCGTCGGTGTTGTTCGGCGCGTTCCTCATGGCGCGCCCCGGCAGTGGAGCGCTCACCGTGTTGTGGGTGATCGGCACATACGCTGTGCTGTTCGGTATTCTACTCGTTATGCTCGCGTTCAAGGTGCGAGGCGTTGCGAAGACTCTCGCGCACGCCTAGCCCTCAGAACTGCCGCCAATCCTCCTCGAGAATCCTTCGGTACGATTGACTCTCGAGGAGGATTTGTACGAGATCGCCGTCGAGAAGCCCCTCCTTGGCCTCGGCGCGCAAAATGTCGAGCGCTCTCTCCGGAGAGACCGCCGGCTTGTACGGCCGATCGGACTCCGTGAGCGCGTCGAAGATGTCGGCGAGCGTGATGATCCGCGTCTGAACGGGAATCTCGTCGCCAGTCAGCTGTCTCGGATAACCGGTTCCGTTCAGCTTCTCGTGGTGGCCATAGGCGTAGTTCGCCACGTCGCACAGGTCGTCGGTCCACGGAATTTTGATAAGGAACTGATAGGTCTCCTCGACGTGTGACTCGATCTCGGCACGTTCCTGCCCGTCGAGATTCCCTCGCGCGAGGCGCAAGTACTGCAACTCCTCCGTCGTCAGGTACGGCATCAGGGTACCATCCGGCCTCCGGAAGGTGTGGCTCGCAATGTCCGCCAGCTCCGGCGACGGTTCCCGCGCGAGCATCGGAGGCTCGTTGGCCTCACGAACGATCTCGCGCATGCGGCGCAGTTCGTCGAGCACCGAGGCGAGCTCACTTTCGCCGTCGCTCGAATGCGAACGGCAGTGCTCGAGCTCGAGTGTCCGTCGTATCAGATCGAACCGCGCGTCGATCCGCTCCCAGAGCAAGGGTGGTAACTTCTTCGCCTTGATGAGCACATCCTCGCGCACCGCGACCTTGCCGAAATCGTGGAGCAAGGCGGCGAATCGCAGCTCACGGAGCTGTTTCCGCGTGAACTGCATGTGCCGGTACCGTCCGCCGCCTGCGCGTTCGACCGCCTCGGCCAGCCCGATGCTGAGCGTCGCGACGCGAAGGGAGTGACCAGCCGTTGTCGGATCACGCTGGTCGATTGCCGTCACTGACGCCTTGACGAAGCTCTCGAGCATTCGCTCGATCCGCGCATAGAGACGCGCGTTTTCGATCGAGATTGCGGCCTGGCTCGCCAGCGAGCGCGCGAGCGCGACTTCGCGCGCCGTATACGGAAGAACATAACGATCGGCGGCCTCCTTGCACGTTATGCGGGCGCGAGGGTCCGACTTGCGATTCACGAATAGGAGCACGCCGACGAGACGATCTCGCTGGTCGACCAACGGGACGATGAGCATTGAACGCCGGCGATACCGGTACTTCTCATCGAACGTTGGGTTCATTACGAAGCTCGCATCTGCGGGCAAGTTGTAGGCGTCGTCGATGACAACAAGCTTCTTCGTCCTGGCAGCGTGCCCAACGATGCTGCTGTCGTCAACCGGCAACGGTGGCAGATCGATATCGAAGTTCTCAATTGTCTCGAAGTCGACGTAGGCGAGATGAAGCGTTGTGGGCGCGTCGTCGTCGCTCTCACCGAGGAACAGCCCGACGCCATCGCTTTCGGTAACGCGTTTGCCGAGTTCAACGATCTCTCGGAG
>DATBBP010000092.1:0-4455 GCA_036270935.1 Gemmatimonadaceae bacterium | reverse complement strand
ATCAGCCTTGTAGAGGTCCCGATCTACCAGAATGAAGTCCGCATCATAGCCCGGCGCGAGCTTGCCTTTGTGCTTCTCTGCAAACTGGGCATATGCAGAACCTTGCGTGTATGCGTAAAGAGCCTGCCCTCGAGTCAGTTTATTTTCGGGATAGTAGGTTTTGCTTCCGGCTTCATTCTTGCGCGTCACCGCCGCATAAAGCCCTCGAAAGGGGGTGATGGGCTCAACAGGATAGTCGGTGCCGAAGGCCAGCGGAACGCCAGCGTCGAGAAAAGCCTTCCACGCGTAAGAATATGCAGCGCGTCCGGGACCGAGACGCTCCTCGGCCCAGTTCATGTCGGTAAGCAAATGGTTGGGCTGCATGCTCGCGATGACGCCGAGCGGCGCGACACGCGGGATGTCGGCAGGTGCGATGTGTTGCAGGTGCTCGATGCGGAATCGCCGGTCGCGCGGACCGTCTTCCTTCTCGACGCGCTGATAGATGTCGAGCTGCGTGCGGATTGCCTTGTCGCCGATCGCGTGGACGATCACCTGGAGGCCCGCCTTGTCGGCGCCCGACGTCCACTCGTACAGGTGCTCGGGTGTATTCACGAACAAGCCCGTGTCGTTCGGCGCGTCCGTGAACGGCTGCAACATCGCCGCCGTGTGCGAGCCCAACGAGCCATCGACGAATCCTTTCAGGCCGCCAATGTGCAGCCAAGCGTCACCCCGGCCGCGTCCCTTCACCGTGTCGCGCAGTTGAGCCCACGAGGCGAGCGGCACGACCGCGTAAATGCGCGTCTTCATTCGACCCGACGCGTGCGCGCGCTCGAACGCGGTGAGGTCGGCGAAGGTCCCCATGTTGTGGACTGACGTCACGCCATTTCCGGCGACGTAGTTCATCGCCGCATCCACCGCCCGATCGATTACTTCCGCAGGAGGATCCGGCACAGCTCGGTCTACGAGCGAGGTCGCGTTGTCCTTGAGAATCCCCGTCGGCGAACGGTCGGCGCCGCGCACGATCGTCCCACCGGCGACTTCCGCCGTTCTCGCATCGACTCCGGCGGCTCGTAAGGCAGCGCTGTTCGCCAGGCTCATGTGACCGTCGAGTCGGTTGATCCAGACGGGGTTGTTAGGCGTGACCGAATCGATCCAGTCGCGTCGCGGCAGCTCTCCGCCCCACTGCTCGTGATCCCAGTTGCCCTCGGTGATCCAAGTTCCCGATGGAAGCGTTGCGGCGTACTCCTTGATGCGACGAATGAACTCGGCGGGCGTCTTCGCGTCGCGCAGCTGCACAGACGAGAGGCCAAAGCCGCCACTGATGAAGTGCACGTGTGAGTCGATGAAGCCTGGAACGACCATCATGCCGCCCGCGTCGATGACTCGCGTCGATGCCGCAGCGAGCTTTTTTACTTCCGCGCTCGTCCCGACCAGCGTAATGCGCTCGCCATCGATAGCGATTGCGTCGGCCCAGGGACGTCGCGGATCGCCGGTCCAAACGCGAGCGTTGACGACCGCGAGCGTGGGACGGGGCGGAGCAGGTGGAGAATCAGCAGCGTCAGCCGTCTCGGAGCGATTCGTGCGCTGAGCGTGCATGTCGCTCACGGGAACGAGTGAAAGGACCGCGAACGCGGCAACGTAGAGGCGGAAAGACGAGAGAGACATGGCGATTCGTCGCGGGTGAGGTGCTGAAGTCCAACGCGGCGCATATCGAGACCGGGGCAGTGGCTCAAGAGTGACGGTGGCACCGCAGCAATGGAAGAGGCAGCCGCGCTTGACCGGCCGCGTGGGATCGTGCACCATTCGTGGTAAGTGGGGAGTAGCCGGCCGGCGCTCATCGCGCCGGATCGGTCGATCGTCAAGACGGAGCACCATGGGCTCCCGGTCGGCCGAATGGGCGCGTGCAGCGGACGCGCTAAGGGCGAGACCACTACGGCATCGTACGATGTCGTAGTGGTCTCGCTTTTCTTATTTGCTATCGGGTTGACGGAAGATGACAGAATGGTAGGCATCGCGACCAACATGTGGTTCTGGGTGATCTTCGTCGCCTTCGTGCTCGCGATGTTGGCGCTCGACCTCGGCGTTTTTCATCGAAAAGAACACGTCGTTCACCCGAAAGAGGCGTCGATCTGGGTAGCGGTGTGGGTCGGCCTCGCCCTCGTTTTCGCCGGCGGACTCTTCGCGGTGTACGGCCATCACGTCGGGTTGACCTTCCTCACGGGTTATGTGATCGAAGAGTCGCTGAGCATCGACAACATCTTCGTGATGGTGCTCATCTTCGAGTACTTCAAGGTGCCCGCGTCGTGTCAGCATCGCGTGCTATTCTATGGCATCCTTGGCGCGCTCGTTATGCGCGGCCTCTTCATCGGCCTCGGGACGGTGCTGCTCGCCCGCTTTCACTGGGTGATCTACATCTTCGGCGCGATGTTGATCGTCACGGGCGTGCGCATGGCGCTCAAGCAGGACGAGGAGTTCGAGGGTGACCGCAATCCGGTCGTGCGCGGCGCGCGCAAGCTCATCCCGCTGTCGTCTGAATTTCACGGGAAGCACTTCTTCGTCATCGAGAACGGCAAGCGGCTGGCGACGCCCCTGCTCCTCGTGCTGATCCTCGTCGAGGTGACGGATCTCATCTTCGCGATCGATTCGATTCCGGCAATCTTTGGCGTTACGCGCGATCCATTCGTCGTCTTCACCTCGAACATCTTCGCGATTCTCGGATTGCGCTCGTTGTACTTCTTGCTCGCCGCCGTCGTCGATCGGTTCTATCTGCTCAAATACGGAATTGCAGTCATTCTCACCTTTGTCGGGGTGAAGATGATCGGCGAGCAATGGTTCCACATCCATGTGCTGATTTCGCTCGCGGTCATTCTCGGCGTGTTGGCTATCACGATCGGGGCGAGCCTGATCTGGCCGCAGCGCGAACACGGGCCACGCTTCGCGCGCGCGGCGGGAGAAAAGACCGGCTCGATGTTCGGCTCGCGATTCCGACGCGGCAGCAGCGGCGGCGCGCAGAACCCGCGGTGAATGAGGCGCGCGGTTTAGCCGCGGCGCTCCATTGCTTCACGAATGTCGAGCAAGATCTCGAAGTAGAGTTGCTCGCGACGATAGGCAAAGTCGAGCGCGGCCATCTGGGACTGGTCACCGGTGGCTTTAGCACGCTCGAACGCCTCGCGGTACATCTCATCCAGATTGCCGAGGATTCGCTCGCGGGAGCGGGACATGCTGATCTTCTCGAGTGCTTTGAGGGTCAAACGCGGCGGCGCATCGATGTCAGGTTCGCGATCGTCACGGACGACTCCCTCTAGCAGGTAGCGCCGAGCCGAGTCCATCATCTTGCGGCGTGAAGGCAGGGGATCGTCCATGAAACGACTACGAATCTTCGAGCGCGACGCGTACCGATGCGTGTATTGCGGCCAGCAGTTCCCGATCGAAGAGCTCACGATCGATCATGTCGAACCTCGAGTGCGGGGCGGTGACCAGTCGGACGGCAACTTAGTGACGGCTTGTAGAGCGTGCAACACGCTCAAGGCACATCGTCGACTTAGTGACTTTTTGCTTGCCGAGGAGGTCGCGCGCGCGAACTTCTTTCGTTTCGCCATTCATGTGTGGCCTCGAATTCTTCGTGCATTGCGCGAAGAAATGGAGTGACGCGGCCTTTAGCGAAGGCCCTTCTCGCGCATCAGCTGTACGACGCGGCGGTCGTCGCGCGCGTGGGGCTCGAGTGCTTCCATCGCGTCCTGTTCGCTGGCGCCCTCGAACTGCATCAGCGGCGGCGGACTGCCATCGTTCGCGCGCGGAGTTCCGGCGCGCCGATCTACCTCGAGGACCACTGTAACAGGAAGCGCGCCGGCGACAGTGAGCCGGCGAATGCGAACCGCGGGGCCATGCGGCAGCGTGCGCTCGTAAAGAATTCCATCCATCGAGCGAGAAAGTGCACTCGCAAGGCACGTCGCGCAACAGAGTCTGCTCGTTTCACGCAGATTCTGTTGCGTCACTCGCGCCAGGCGCTCGCTCCTGTTCCTCGCCGCCGAGAAACTCTTGCTTAAGCCGATAAAAAACTGCGTCTTCAACCACACGGTTGTGAAGAAGATGCTCGACGACGATTCGCTCGAGCAGCTCTGGAGTGACGCGTCCGTACCACACCCCCTCGGGGTAAACCACGACAATCGGGCCGCCGGAGCACACGCCAAGGCACGGTGTCTCGCCTCGCTTCACACGGCCGGGACCGAAGAGCAGTCCGGCACGCTCGAGCAGTGCCGGCAGCAGCGCATAGAGCTCGCGGCCTCGGCGATCAGGCGAGCAAAACCCGCCCACGCATACCAGAACGTGACGGGAATACGGTTCGAGAAACGGCTCGGAGAAATTCATCGGTCGGATAGCGCGTTGCTCGGGTCGTATGTCAATTTGTTCGGATGCTCGATACCATCACGATTGGGAGCCTGACGCTGACGTCCGTCCAGCCGCGCCCGGGCGGCG
>DATBBP010000091.1:0-13133 GCA_036270935.1 Gemmatimonadaceae bacterium | reverse complement strand
CGTCACGAGATCGACGCTCTGCACCTCGGGATACTTGGCGACGTCACTCGCCGCGAGCGCGATCTGCTCGACTGGAGTCTTCTCCGCGATGAACGCGCGGATCTCGACGCGCTCTTCGATCTTCTCGAGCGCTTGACGAATGTTGAGCACGACCAGGCCAAAGAGACCAACGGCGAAAAGCGAGAACGCTATCGTCGTTATGCTCAGCGCGCTCAGAAGAGGAGCGCGTCGAAAAGCAAAGAAAGCGTCGCGAGCGGCAGGCATTGGGCAGGAAGATTATTCAGCGAATCGCTCGAGGGCGGCTTTTGCCGCCTGCGCCGAATCGAACACGATCTCACCGCGATTCAGCTCGATCGTGCGATAATCGGAGCGACGAATCAGGTCGAGGTTGTGCGTCGCCATGATCACGGCGGTGCCGTTGGCATTGATGTCTCGAAGGAGCTGGAACACACCGCGCGTCGCCCGGTCGTCGAGGTTGCCCGTGGGCTCGTCCGCTACCAAAAGGAGCGGATCGTTGACCAACGCACGCGCGATCGCCACACGTTGCTGCTCGCCGCCTGACAACTCCCTCGGGTACGACGTCGCTTTTGACGCCAGCCCGACTTGCGTGAGCACGCGAGCGACCTTGTTGCCGATCGCCGACCGCGGCGTGCCCGTCACCTCGAGGGCGAAGGCCACGTTTGCCTCCGCGGTCCGATCTTCGAGCAGGCGGAAGTCCTGAAACACGATCCCCAGGCGTCGCCGGAGCTGCGGGATGTCGCGGCGTCGAATGGTGACCGAGCTCAACCCGCTGACCCGCACTTCACCAGTCGTCGGCCGTTCCTCCATGTAGATGAGCTTGAGAATCGTGCTCTTTCCTGCGCCACTTGGGCCAGTGAGGAACACGAACTCTCCCTTTGCGACGCTGAACGTTGCGTTGTTCAGGGCCGGGCCGAGTCGCGGATACTCCTTCGTGACTTTGGTGAAACGAATCATGGCATACTGTCAGACGCGTCGTCGGTGAGCCCGTCACCATCCGCGTCTACAAGCCGCCAGTTCGCGCTCGTCGTGATCGTATCGAGTATGGCCTTCAGCAGGCCAATCACGATTGGGCCCAGCAGAATTCCGACGAGCCCGAAGGTGTACACGCCCGTCACGAGACCAACCAGCATCCAGTAGAAATTGAGCACCTTCGATCGCTCGGCGGCGATCTTGGGACGCAGGAAGGTCGAAATGTAGATCGTGTTCACGAAGAATCCGATCACGAGCATGATGACCGCCTGACCCGGAGCATTCCGGAAAATCGCCAGCCAACACGCAACCGGGAGATAAACGCTCCAGGACCCAACGATCGGAAAGAATCCGATGATAAAGGACAGGATGGCCAGCACGCCGGCCAACGGAACGTGAAAGGCGAGATTCATCAGCAGGATGATGACCGACTTGATCGCCTGCGTGAGGAACGTCGAGTAGATCGCGCCGTACAGCACGCCGCGGACGTTCTCCTCGAGCGACGTCATTAGCTCCTGATATCGCGGCGCGATCTTGCTTCGCAGATAGCTGCCGATGCGCTCGGCGTCCACCATGAAGTAGAACGCCGTGAACACAAAGATCGTCGCTGCTATCGCAAACGTGCCGAGGGCGGCGCGAATCGCGTTAGGTATGCTCGTGCCATAGTTCGATGCAACCACGACCCAGCGTTCGACCGACTCGCCCGTGTTCGCGTTTTGCATGAACGGGAGCCGATGCAAGGCGACGTCGATCCGCGCTGCGATTTCGGTTCGATGTGCATCGACATACGTTGCGACGTCCGCGATCTCCAGGTAGCTGTAAATCAGCAGCGCGATCACGGGAACGATCAGGATCAATAGCGTGACCGTCGCCGACACCGTCTTGCTCGGAATGGCTCCGAGTATTCTCAGATACACCGGGCGCAGGTACACCGCGACAACGACACCGAGGATGGTCGCGATGATGACCGTGCGAACCATCCACAGGAAGAGCACCAGGACGATGACGAACAGCGTCGTCGTCACGAGCATGCGCCGGAATTCCGGCAGCGTCAGCTCGGCGAGATTCTGATTGGTGCGGCGCTCGGTGCGCCGGCGATCTCCAAGTGTTGGTCTTGCTAATTCCGTCATGCGGTACTCAGCGCAGCGCCTGCTCGATATCGGCGATGAGGTCAACGGCCGACTCGATACCGATGCTGAGACGGAGGAAGCCGTCCGGGACGCCGGCACGCGCGCGCTGTTCCGCGCTCACGTGCTCGTGCGACGTGAAACGCGGTTCCGACACGAGAGAGTCCACTCCGCCGAGACTCGGCGCGTGCCGGAACAGCTTCAATTTCCGCACGAACCGCTCGGCAGCGCGCGCTCCACCAGAGAGCTCGAGTGCCATCATACCGCCGAACCCATCAAGAAGCGTGCGCGCGACGTCGTGATCTGGGTGCGTGGGCAGTCCGGGATAGGGCACGCGCTTGATCTCCTTGCGCTCGCTGCACCACTTCGCGATCTGCATCGCGTTTTCGTTCTGACGCCGCACGCGGACGTCCAGCGTCTTCAGGCCACGTTCGAGCAGCCAGCTCGCGAACGGATCCGGCGCCTGTCCCCACAGCGTCATCTTCTGTCGGACTTCCTCGATGTAGGCTTCCGTTCCACACACGATGCCGCCTAACACATCGTGGTGTCCATTGAGATACTTCGTCGCCGAATGAATCACGACGTCGGCTCCATGCTCGAGCGGTCGCAGGTTCACCGGACTGGCGAACGTCGAGTCGACAACGAGCGCGATCCCTTCCTCCTGCGTGAAGTGACTTACGGGACGAAGGTCCAGTACGCGACAGGTCGGATTCACCGGCGACTCGAGAAAGATCGCGCGCGTTTCCTTGCGCATCTTTCGCCGCCAAACACGCGTCTCGGTGGGATCGAGCAGCGAAACGTCGATGCCGAGCGTCTCGAACTCCTGGGAGAACAAGCGCTGAGTGCCGCCATAAATCCACGCACTCGCGAGCAAATGGTCGCCGGGGCGCAGCAGTGCGAGCAGCGCACACGCGGTGGCGCCCTGTCCGCTGGCAAGCAGGACCGCTGCCTCGGAGCCCTCCAGTGCCGCGAGCCGCCGCTGCACGATTTCGGCATTCGGCGAATTCCCATAGCGAGGATAGCGCAGTCCCTCGGAGGTCCCGACTTCCTGATTGAAGTTTACGGATTGATAAAGAGGCGAGACGACCGGCGTGTCGGCGTCGTGTTGGTCGTCGCCCGCGTGCAGCGCGAGCGTCGCGAGGTCGAGCGTGCGATGTCGGCGGCTGGGCATGGGAGAGGAGGTCGCTCGGCTGAATGAGAGTCTGAAGGTGCTAGGTGCTAGGTGCTGGGTGCTAGGTGCTAGGTGTTAGAGGTGCTAGGGGTGCTAGCACTCGTCGTCGTGCCGGAGAAGATCGCGACGTCGCTGGACCAGTCCAGGTGCGAGAGGCCAGGAGCGAGACGGCTGGCGTGAGATAAACGGCGACTTCAGGTCTCAGACTTGATACGAAGAACCTGACGCCCGACACCGAAGTCGATCTGACGCCTGTCCTCTCGCTACTGTCGTCTCGCTCTTGGACTGGTCCAGCGACGTCGCGATCCTCCTCGGGTGAGAGAGACGACTTGAAATCAGGGACCGCTCAGCGCCTGCTCTCAACATGTCGGATACAGTCGACTAAGTGCCGCCTTTCTTCCAGCGCCTAGCACCCAGCACCTCTCTACGCCAGGGCTCCGCGGCGCCCCCGACTATCAAGGTCTGGTTTGATGACGCGTACGACCTCGGAAGGTGACGCGCCAACGATGTCGCGCAGGACGACGTCCCCGAACGGGACGGTTTCGTCGACACGGACGGTGGCCAATTCGTGGCGCCGCGGACCGTACACCCATGCCAGCTCGCCATCGATGAGCAAACGCTCACGAGCGTTCTCGGGATGGATGAACACCATCGGACCGCGCTCCGCATCCCGCGCGCTCGTCGCCAGCAGCCGCGCGACGCGGAGCGGGCGATTGAGGGTGTCGTCAGACACGGTACGATCCCACGACGACGTACTCCTCACCGACCCGCATAACGAGACGGCGACGCCGCAGTCCGTCGAGCGAATTCGCGACGTCTGGCTCCGTGCTCGCGAGCGCCTCCGCCAGCTCCTCCAACGGCGCGCGTCCGAGCCGTTGCACCGTCTCCCACACGCGGCGCTCCTCTTCGCTCAGCGTGCCGACGACGTGAATCCCGTCTGCCTGCTCGAGCACCAGTGCGAGCCCGCGGCGCTCCAGCACCGCCTCGATCGCCTCCCAATGCTCTTCCGTCACGCCGCGGAAAAGAAAGTACGCTTCGGCTGGAGGATTCTCGGCTTCGTAACGCAACAGGAGCTTGGCGATGACTTCATCGGCGCACGAGAAGTCGATCATCGAGACCTGCGAGAAGTCGATCACCGTCAGCGTGCGGTCGTCCGCGTCGCCGAGCAGACGCTCGATCTGATTGCGAACGGCGGCCCCTGTCGGGCGCGTGACGAGATTCGAGTACAGATCGCACGCAACGGTCTGGCGTAGCACCGAGCTGAGGTCGATGTGATTCATCATCGCTTCGTTCGCTCAGAGGTGTGCGGCGAAGACTGCGTTGGTGCGCGTTCCGGAATCGTGACCTGAACTTGAGCGCCGGGGAAGGGAGGCAAGTGCTCGGCCAGGGGTACGTCGTCGTCCCAGTTGGGCACAATGGCGATACGTGCGGTTCCACTGCGAACGGATAATTTACCGTCCCAACGGCCAAGGTAGCGTCGCACACCCGCGAGCCCTTGTCCGCGACCGGGGTCACGAAAGCGGCTCACACCGCGAATCACCGCGTCCTCGAGCGCTGCGGCGTCGTCCCAACGATCGCTTCGCGCCTTGCCCGGCGCGCTCTCGAGCGATTGGCGAAAGCCCACGCCTGCGTCGGCGACGGCGATAACGACGACACGGCGGCCCAGACGCTTCGTCCATCTATACGTCTGGACCATCACCCAGCCGCCGCGACCCGCGTGCTCGACGATGTTCTGGCAGATCTCCGAGAGCGTCATCGCGAAGCCGACCGTCGCCTTCGCATCGAGATTGAGCTCACGGAGCATCAATTGAGCTTTTTGTTGTATGCGGCCCACGACGTCGTGCACATCTTCGCTCTTCGCGACGCTCGTGATCTCGAGCAGAACATTGCTGTCGGCATTCACCACGCGCTTCGGGTAGTTCCCGTGTAGCTCGTACAGCTCCTCTGCATGTCGGAAAAACCCGGCCCGTGCCCAGTAGGATGCGGTCTCGTCGAGCTCCGGCACCGCGAGCGCGGGCATCTCGGCTCGCGTCTGCGCGAGCGTCAGCAACGCTGTGAGGCCGAAGGGGGACGCCCAGCGAACATGACGTGCATCGAGGAGCACTTTTGTGTCGCTCGGTACTGTCGTCAACTGACGCAGGACTTCGTCGAAGGAATGATCGTCCAGCGAGGGTGGTATGTTGACGACGTTGGTCACCTGAGGCTCAGTTCTCCGCGAAGAAAGTTCGCGAGCCCGGTTGCTCCCCGGTGCTCGACGTTACGTGCCGCCGCGCGATGAGCGGCGACTATAGCATCGCCTAACCTGTCGCCGGCGATCAGCCGGGAAAAATACGTTGCCCCCCACACATCGCCACAGCCGGTCGGATCACCATGGCGAGTTGCTTCCGCGGGCACGAGCGCGGTACGAACCGCGCCGAAGGCGCCGGTGCCTCCACGCGGTGACGTCGACAATCCGGCCCGTCGCGGCAAATTGCTGAGCGACTCGAAACCAGGCGCCGCGAAGTAGACCGCGCCTCGCTTCGCGAGCGTCACGACGAGACACGACACGCCAGCCGCGAGCGCGGTGGCCGACAACGCCATCGGGTCCGGCGCCATCATCGCCATCTCGTCCTCATTCACCTGCAGAAAATCGAAGCAGCTACACCAGTCCGCCACGTTAGGCAACGGCTCCGGCGTTCGGAGTCCGTTTGGCTGAACCGCCATGACCTTCATGTGCAGATCGCAGTAGATCGCTCCGCGAAAATACTGACGCAGCAGGAGCATCGTCTCCAGATCCAGCTCCCACCCGCTCAGGAAATTCACGTAGAGGGCGTCGACACGGGCGAGGTCGAGCAATGGTTTGAGGCCAGCCCACGACCAACCAGGTACGCCGCCGCTCAGGAATTCGCTGCGGCGATCTTCGGTATGATAGCGCAGCTCGACGCGCTGATTGGGTGCTGCGACTTCGACGAGCGCGGCATCTGACGCGGCATGTCGCAACGATCGGAAGAAGGCTTGCGCGCGTGCGCCGAGATCGCTGCCGACCTTGACGAGCGGAACGATCTCCCAGTCATCTGGGAGCGCGGCGTCGAGCCCCGCGAGTGCGTAGCTGATGCCTCCCCATTCCTCGATCGGGACGGAACGGACATCTCGGCCGTAGATGATATCCCAGACGAATGTGCCAATGACGCCGAGGCGGCGCTTCGTTGAAGTCATGGAGATAGATGGCGCGGCTAGGCGTCGAGGCCCAGGCCCTTCTCCATGCGGAACGTCGCAACCGCTCCAACAACTCCGGCGGTGCCAGGCAATGACCCGGGCACGATGCGCGCGGCTTCGACAGCTGGCTTGAACGCGCGTCGTCGAACTTCGGCTTGGAGCGGCACGAACAGCGTGTCGCCGGCTTGCGTCACGCCACCCGCGATCACGACGACGTCGGCGTTGAAGGTGTTGAGCAAATTTGCAACACCGGCGCCGAGGTATCGAGCGGTATCGCGGACGATCTCGTTGGCGACCGCATCGCCTTGCTTCGCCGCATCGTAAACCGTCTGCGCCGTCACGCGCTCGAGCTGCCCGCCGACGAGACTCGGCAAGAGCGACGCTGTCTCTTCGCGCACGAGAATCTCTCGCGCGCGCGTCGCGATCGCCGGTCCCGACGCGTATGCCTCGAGACAGCCGTAGTTGCCGCATTTGCAGTGTCGGCCATTGAGATCGATCGTCGTGTGGCCAATCTCGCCCGCGACATCCGACGATCCGTGAAAGAGCTGGCCATTGACGATCAAGCCGCCGCCGATGCCGGTGCCGATCGTCATGCCGACGACGTTGCGTCCCCCCCTGGCCGCGCCCTGCCACCACTCGCCGACCGTCGCGCAATTCGCATCGTTATCCAGCGTCGCCGGCATCCCCAGATGCTCGGTGATCCGATCGAGCAATGGGAAGTCACGCCAGCCAAGGTTCGGCGCGACGATCACGACGCCGCGCTCACGATCGAGCGGACCCGGTGCGCCGACGCCGACGCCGATGAAGTCACGACGATGGGCTTCGGTCTGCGCGATCGTATCGAGAATGACACCTTCGACCAGTCCGACAATGCGGTCAGCCACGCCTTCGGCGCCGAGTTCGGCCGACGTGGCGATCGATCTCATACCGTATTGCTTACTCCCGTCCTCCAACATCGCGCCGGCGACGATGTTCGTCCCTCCGAGATCGACGCCGACGATGTAGCGATGTCGTTTCTTGGTGGCCATGCTCAACGAGAGGAGGTAGGAACGCGAGGCGACGCCATGAGCTCGTGGACGGCCGCCACCACTTCGCGCGGCGTAATCTCGCGCATGCAGCGCCAATGGCCCAGGGGGCAGCGTTGAGGCCCGTGTCGATCGCAGGGCCGGCACGCGAGCGTCGAGACGCCGAGCACCCTCGAACGCGGCGCGAGCGGTCCAAAGCCAAACTCGGGAACGGTCGGCCCGAAGATGGCCACCGTTGGCGTTCCCATCGCCGACGCGAGGTGGAGCGGCGACGAATCGTTCGTAACGAGCACCTGCGCGCGTCCAATCAGTTCGGCCGAACCGAGCAGCGACAGGGAGCCGGTGCAATCGATTGCTCGTGATCCCGCTGCTCGAGAGATCTGAGCGGCAAGGTCGCGATCGGCGCCCGATCCGACAATCGCTAGGCGTCCATCGATCTCCGCCGCAAGCTCCGCGTAGTGCGGCCAGCGCTTCGTCGCCCAGACGCTTCCCGGCGCGAGCGCGATGAATGGTTCACCGTTCCAGCCGTGCTGATTCAGGAGCGCATCGACGTCGTGCCGCTCGTCGTCGCCCGGATAGAGTCGCGGCTGCATGGCTGAGGGCGTGCTTTCGGAGCTCTCCGCGGCCAATCGTAAGAGACGTGCGGCGTGATGCTCGTTCTCGATGTACGCCACGCGTGTCGTGTACAGACGCCGTCCGGCGGATGTCTCGAACCCGATGCGCTCAGGCACGCCGGCCGCGAGCACCAGGCTCGCGCTTCGCATCGAACCCTGCGCGAGGCAGGCATATGCATAACGAGCCCGCCGCAGCCGGCGCGCGAGCCTAACGAATCCGCCAAGGCCCCGATCGCCGCCGCGCTTGTCGTAGACGATGACCTCTCGTAGCGCCGGGTTGTTGCTCAGGAGCGGCGCTGACGCCGGAGTGACCACAATGTCAACGGCGCCGCGCTCGGCGAGCTGCGCGATCAGTGGCGTCGTGAGGACCGTGTCGCCAAGAAAGGAGGTCTGAACGACGAGACTGCCGCTCTTCGTCACTCCGCAACCCGAACTGAAGTGTACGTGACATAATGGGAGCAGCCAGTGACACGGCCCTGAAACCACCGGCCACTACAGAGTGACACGATTACGCCCCTCATTCCACTTGCAATACCGCCAGGAACGCCTCCTGGGGAATCTCGACGGAGCCGACCTGCTTCATCCGCTTCTTTCCCTCTTTCTGTTTCTCGAGGAGCTTTCGCTTTCGCGTGATATCACCGCCATAGCACTTCGCGAGAACGTCCTTGCGCAATGGCTTCACCGTCGTTCGCGCGATCACCTTGTTGCCGATCGCCGCCTGAATCGCGACCTCGAACAACTGGCGCGGAATCAGTTCCTTGAGCTTGTCCGCGATCTTGCGTCCCCAGTCGTACGCCTTGTCGCGGTGGATAATGACCGAGAACGCGTCGACCGGATCGCCATTGATGAGCATATCGAGCTTCACGAGATCGCTCGTGCGATACTCGAGAAACTCGTAATCGAGGCTCGCGTAGCCGCGGCTGATTGTCTTCAGACGATCGAAGAAATCCAGGATTATTTCGGCCAGCGGGAACTCCCAATCGAATTCCACGCGCGTCGTATCGAGATACGTCATGTTCTTGTACACGCCACGGCGCTCGGTGCCTAACGTCATGATTGGGCCGATATACTCCGCCGGCGCCATGATTCGCGCTTTCACGAACGGCTCGTCGACGCGCTGGACGACGCCAGCTGCGGGCATCATCGAGGGGTTCTCGATGAGCTCCATCCTACCGTCGGTGTGATAGACGTGATACTCGACACTCGGAACCGTCGTCACGAGATCGAGATCGAACTCACGCTCCAATCGCTCCTGGACGATCTCCATGTGAAGGAGACCGAGGAAGCCGGACCGGAACCCGAATCCCAACGCGGTCGAGGTCTCGGGCTCATAATGGAGCGACGCATCATTGAGCTGCAACTTCTCTAATGCATCACGAAGCGTCTCGTACTGCGTGGTGTCCGTTGGGTAAAGTCCCGCGAACACCATCGAGTGCACGTCCCGGTAGCCCGCCAGGGCGCTTTCGGCGCGTCGCTCGGCGTCCATGATCGTGTCGCCCGCGCGCGTCTCCTTCACCGACCGAACGTTCGCGACGACGTATCCGACTTCACCGGGGCCAAGCTCGTCGCTCGAGACCTGGCGCAACTGCAGATAGCCGACTTCAGCAACTTCATAATCCTGCCCGGACCCCGCCGCGAAGACGATGTGGTTCCCCGGCTTGATCGACCCATCGATGATGCGAACGCTCGGAATCGCTCCGCGGTACTTGTCGTAGTACGAGTCGAAGATGAGTGCGCGAAGCGGGGCGTCTGGATCGCCCGACGGCGCCGGTACCCGCGCTACGATCGCCTCGAGGAGGGCATCGATGCCAACGCCTTCCTTCGCGCTCACGAGCAAGATCTCGTCGGGATCGACGCCAATGAGATCGTGCACTTCCTGCCTTCGCCGCTCGGGCTCCGCACCCGGCAGATCGATCTTGTTGAGGACGGGAATGATCTCGAGACCCGCGTCGAGCGCGAGGAAGAGGTTCGAGAGCGTTTGCGCCTGAATACCCTGGGATGCGTCGACGACCAGAATCGCTCCCTCGCACGCCGCGAGCGAGCGCGAGACCTCGTAGGTGAAGTCGACGTGCCCAGGCGTGTCGATGAGGTTCAGCTCGTATGCATCCCCGTTCTTCGCCGTGTACGCCATGCGTACGGCGTTGAGCTTGATCGTGATCCCACGCTCGCGCTCGAGGTCGAGGGTGTCGAGCACCTGCTCTTTCATCTCACGCTTTTGCAGCGTGCCCGTCGTCTCAATCAGGCGGTCGGCCAACGTCGACTTGCCATGATCGATGTGAGCGACGATGCAAAAGTTGCGGATATGATCGAGCTTCAAGTGAGCAGGCGTCTGATGGCGTGAATGGAGGGCGACCGAAGAGCGGCCGGATGAACCGGGTCGAGCTGCGAGGAGATCGGTCGGCAGGGCGCGACTCGCGTCGGCACCACCTCGCCGGACGTGGTCTCATGCGCCCCAGAAATATAGCGCGATCGCTCCAGCACGACCCTTAAAAAAGAACCGCGCGCCGAGTGCGGCGCGCGGTTCTTCGGACCCGTGGAGCGGTCTTCGTGCTTATGGCTTCTTCGAGGACGATCCCGACGAAGAACTCGCCGGCGCCGATCGAGCGGGCTCGCTATGCGACGGAGCGGAGTGCGAGGCCTCTCCATGCGGCGCACTGTGCGCCGGCTCCATGCGCGCCGGTGCGCTTCGCGACGACGGCGTGTACCCGTGCGACTCGCCGTTGACGCTTCGTCCAGATGACATCCCCGCGCGCGCTCCGTTTTCGCTGCCGCGAGGGATGGTGACGCCACCACGGCTCGTGGATGACCATCCATTGTCGCGCGTGCCGACGTTCCGTATTCCGGCGTCGCGTAGGCCTGTGCCTCGCGCGTTGTCATCGATCTGACGCGAACCGATCATCTGTTGAATCGTCGGGCGCTTCGCGGAGGTGAGACCCATCTCGCTTCCCGTCACGCGACCCTGCCCACGAATCGATCCACCCGGCGCGTCTTCGGTGATCAATCCAGGACGATGATATGTGCTGCTGCCGTTGGTGATCGCGGCGCCTGCACTGCTTCCAGATGGCGGCTGGCTCGCTCCGTTCACCTGCGGTCTGTGCACGGCAACCGTTCCCGTTCCGCCCGCACCCGGGAAATGGAAGATCGGCTTGCCGAGCGGCACGGTGGGCCGGCCACGCGGAACGATCGGCGGCGCCGTGTAAACCACGGGATAGCCGTAGTAGCCGCCATAGTAGCCGTTATACCCGCGATTGCAGCCACCGAATCCGTAGCCACCGGCCGGCAGGAATGAGTAATTGTTCAAGAAGATGCCCGAGTATCCGAACATCCCCGGAAGGTACCCGAACGACGAATATCCGAAGCACGCGCTGCTGTAGCCGCTATTGAGCGCGTCGAAGCTGCTGAGCGAATAGTTGCCGTAGTTCGTCGTGTAGTAATGCGCGTACTCGATCGTGTACGCCTCACGATTGTCACCTGCGATCAGCGACCCCAACTCCTCCACGGCCTCTCGCGGATCGTGCATGTAGCTGATGTCAGAGATGTCGTAACTCTCCCATCTATTGCCGTCGCTGATGCGATCCAAACGCAGGGGCCGCCACGACGCGATCACGAACACGTACGCCAAGCCGGCGTCGTACGAATCGGTTCGGCTCGCGGCGTCGTGATATCGGTATCGATAATCGGAGTACCGCCATTGGTAATCGTCCGCAAAGCCGGCGAAGAACGGCGGGATATGATAGAGCTTGTCGCCGCGCACGAAACCATCGTCACCAGGCGCCGACGGGAAAACGATCTTGAGTCGGCCGCTGGCGTCCAGATGCCCAACGATGACGTATGCGTCGTCGTACATGTGGAACGTGACGTCGACGTGCCGGCTCTCGGAGTAGTCGAAGTCGGCGGTGACGCTCACGCGCGGACCCACTTCGTCCGCGACCTCTTGCGCTTTCGCGGAATCGCGGAGTTGACGCAACTCGTCGGGAGTCGTCTGCGACAGACTGGCGTCCGCAGCCCGCAGACCATCCGCTGCGTGACTCGCCGTTGCGGCACAACCCGCAATGGCGCCGGAGAAGAGCACGACCGCTGACCAGGGAAGTACGAGTCGCGTTGCGCGCATAACTTCACGTCTCCGAGAACTGTTGTATACAAATAGGCATACAAAATGTCCGCCCGCAAGTAGGGCACCTATAGAGAATACGATTTACCCCCCAAAAGTGTTAGCCCGGATCAAACGCTGGGGACTTGCGGCTGGGCTAGGTGGGGGCACGAGCCAGCCGCCCGGATTGCCCGAGTCCCTATCCCCTTGGCCCTATCCCCTAGCCCCTTCTCCCGCCTAGCTTCCGCGCTTCATGGACGCGGCTTCAAACGCCCAGGCGCCGCGGGCCGATCTCTTCGATCCGGCCAGCCTCGCGGCCCTGGGTCGAATCGAGATCGTCGCTCGTTGGATCGTCGACGGCTTCATGTCAGGACTCCACCGATCTCCCCGCAAGGGATTCTCAGTGGAGTTCGCCGAGTACCGCCCGTACCAGCCTGGAGACGACCTCCGCTACATCGATTGGAAGATCGTCGCCCGCGCCGATCGCTGGGTCGTTAAGCAGTACGAGGAAGAGACAAACCTCCGCGCGAGTATCGTCCTCGACGTCAGCAGGTCGATGGCGTGGAGCGGCCAGGAGCTCTACGCTCTGGCGGGCACTGAGCAATCGAGCGGGCCGCAGCTGACCAAGCTCGCGTACGGCGAACGCCTCACCGCCGCGCTCGCATTGCTCCTGCTCAGACAGAGGGACGCAGTCGGACTGGTGCGATTCGACTCGGAGATTCGGAGTGCCGTGCCGCCCCGCGCCCGAAACGGACAGTGGCGTCGGGTCGTCGCCGCGCTCGAGGAACCCGGGGCGGGGCGGGCATCGTCGGCGCCAGTCGCGCTCGAGCAGGCAGCGCGCCTCATCAATCGGCGCGGCATGATCGTTCTCGTTTCTGACTTACTCATGGACATCCCCGAGGTCGAGCGCGCCGTGCGCGG
>DATBBP010000090.1:0-4938 GCA_036270935.1 Gemmatimonadaceae bacterium | reverse complement strand
GTTAGGCTTGCAGTCGCTGGCGAACGTTGTGTCGACACTCGTGAGTTACATTCCGAGCGTCATCGCCGCGATCGTCATCGTACTCGTCGGCATCGTGCTCGGTGGATTCGTCGGTGGACTGATCCAGGCGTCGGCCGGCGGATTGCACGGCGGCCGCGCACTCGCGCGAACGGGGCGGGGCGGCGTGATTCTGCTCGCGGTCTTCATGGCCCTGCAGGAGCTTGGCATCGCGACCGACATCGTAACGACGGCGTTCGCGATCCTGTTTGGCGCCATCGCCTTGGCGATGGCTCTGGCGTTCGGCCTTGGCAATCGCGACCTCGCCGGCGAGGTGACGCGCGAGTGGTACGAGGGGTGGCGTCGCGAGCGTCAGGAGCTCCTCGAGCGCGAGCGCGCCGCCGAGGCGGCGGACGCGGCGGAAATCGAGGAAGAGGAGCGCGAAATCGCGCGAACGGCAGAGCGGGAAGCGGAGCGTCGCGAAGCGGCCGCGACCGCCCGCCGAGGCAGTTTGCCCACCGACTCCGAGAGCCGCGCGTAGAACTTCGCCAGCGACGACGCCAACGTTCACGTCGCGCTATCTAAAGGTCTGATAAATCTCGACTTAGGTCGAGCCGCGCGAATTGATTTGCGCGCACGCGCGGGCTAAATTTCAGCCTTCCTTCCGCGTGCCCAATGTGGCTCGCCTCCTGTCTTTTCTGGCCGGTTCGCAGGGACGTCAATGACCGCACCGAACAACCGAGAACGTATTCTCCCGCGTCTCATCGATGAGGAGATCAAAGAGTCATTCATCAACTATTCGATGAGCGTCATCGTGTCGCGCGCGCTGCCCGACGTGCGCGACGGACTGAAGCCGGTGCACCGGCGAATTCTTTACGCGATGAACGATCTCGGGCTGGTGCCGAATCGGCCCTTCAAGAAGTCCGCAACCGTTGTCGGAGATGTCCTGGGACGCTTCCATCCGCACGGCGACTCGGCGGTCTATGACGCGCTCGTGCGCATGGTGCAGGACTTCTCACTGCGGTATCCGCTGGTCGACGGCCAGGGAAACTTCGGCTCGATGGATGGCGATCCGGCGGCGGCGTATCGCTACACCGAGGCACGCCTAACGCCGATCGCGATGGAGATGCTGGCCGATATCGACAAGAACACGGTCGATTTCGCGCCCAACTTCGATGATCGACTGCAGGAGCCGAAAGTTCTTCCGGCGGGATTGCCGAACCTGCTCGTGAATGGCTCGTCAGGCATTGCGGTCGGCATGGCGACGAACATTCCGCCGCATAACCTGCGCGAAGTCGTGAACGCCGTCCTGCTTCTGATCGACAACCCCGAGGCAACGGTCGGCGAGCTCAGAAAGCTCATTAAAGGTCCGGACTTCCCAACGGGTGCCTATGTCTACGGCCGCCAGGGGATCAAGGATTATCAGGAGACAGGACGCGGCCGAATCATTATGCGGGCGCGGGCGGTGATCGAGGAGCGCGAGACGTCGAGCAAGTCGCAGATCGTCGTCACCGAGATTCCGTATCAGGTCAATCGCGCGAACCTCGTGAAGTCGATCGCGGACCTCGTGCGCGACAAGAAGCTCGAGGGCATCTCTGATCTCCGCGACGAGTCCGCGGACGAAACCCGCATCGTGATCGAGCTCAAGCGCGACGCGATTCCGCGCGTCGTGCTGAATCAGCTGTATAAGCACACGGCGATGCAGTCGACGTTCGGCGTGATCATGCTCGCGCTGGTCCCGGATCCGACGACGAAACAGCTCGTGCCAAAGGTGATGCCGCTCCGCGAGATGCTGGAGCACTTCGTCACTCACCGCCACGACGTCATCGTCAGGCGTGCGCAGTTCGAGCTCGAGAAGGCGCTCGAGCGCGAGCACATCCTCGAAGGCCTCAAGATCGCCGTCGACAACATCGACGAGGTCGTGCAGATCATTCGTAAGGCGAAGGACACCCCGACGGCGAGCGACCGACTGCAAAAGCGGTTCAAGCTCTCCGAGCGGCAGGCCGAGGCGATCTTGAACATGCGCCTCGCCAAGCTCACCGGCCTGGAGATCGAGAAGCTCGAGGAGGAGCTGAAAGAAGTTCAGGCGACCATCAAGGATCTGCGCGCTCTGCTCGAGTCCAAGCAGAAGCGTATGACGCTCATGAAGCAGGAGCTCAAGGCCATCGCCGAGAAGTACGATGACGAACGCCGCACCGAGATCACGAGCGACGAAGGCGAGTTCACCATAGAAGATCTTATCGCCGAAGAAGAGATGGTCGTAACTATCTCACACTCCGGTTACATAAAGAGGACCTCTGTTTCTACCTACAAGAAGCAGCGTCGAGGGGGGCGCGGCAACAACGGTGCGTCGCTCAAGGACGAGGACTTCGTTGAGCATTTGTTCATCGCTTCGACGCACGACTACGTCCTCATCTTCACCGAGGACGGTCGTTGCTTCTGGCTCAAGGTCCACGAGATTCCACAGGCCGGCCGCGCAGCGAAAGGCAAGCCGGTTGTGAATCTCATAAACGTCGCCGCCGAGACGAAGATCTCCGCTCTGGTCGCGGTGAAACAATTCGTCGACGATCAGTTCCTGCTCTTTGCGACCAAACACGGAACGGTCAAGAAGACGAGCCTCTCGGAGTACGCCAATCCGCGGTCGACCGGCATCAAGGCCGTGAAAATCGAGACTGGCGACGAGCTGATCGATGTTCAGATCACGAGCGGAACGAACGACATCGTGCTCGCCACTCGGCACGGATTGTCGATTCGGTTCCATGAAGCCGACGTGCGCGAGATGGGTCGCGACACCACGGGCGTGAAGGGCATCGAGCTCGGCGACGACGACGACGTCATCGGCATGGTCGTGATCAAGCGAGAAGCCAACTTGCTCGTTGTCACTGAGAAGGGCATGGGCAAGTGCTCGCCGATCGATGAATACAGGGTTCAGCGTCGCGGCGGCAAAGGCATCATCACCGTCCATCGCACGGAGAAGACCGGCGACGCCGTGTCGATCAAGGAGGTTCTGCCGGATGATGAGTTGATGCTCATTACCAAGCAGGGCGTCGCGATCCGGATGCCGGTGAAGGGAATCCGCGTCTCTGGCCGCAATACCCAGGGCGTGAAGCTCGTGAACCTCGACGAGAACGATCTCGTGATGGACGTGGCGCGCGTCGTGCCTGAGGACGAAGGTGAGGTCGCCGGCGACGATTCCGGCGAGGTGGTGCCCGTCGGTCCTGAGGACGATGACGAGGAATAATCACGTGAGGCGGACGAAATGACGGAGAGCCGGCATCTGTGTGTACAGCAAATGCGCAAGAACGCACGGGTGCCGGGTCCGGCCTTTTTCGGATTTCGCCGACGGCACGCCCTCGACGATGTTGAAGTGGCTTCGGCTTTACCAGTCAGACCAGCAATGCTAGCTTAGGCGGCCCTCCCCTCGCCGCAACGCGCGTGTCGCTCGACTGGGCACGGGCACAGCCACGCGTCGCCAGCTGCGACGCCAGTGACGCTGCCGCGACTTCGGGAGGCTCGACCGAAAAACTTCTCGTTGTGGAAGGCGATGCGCGGCTGGCTCGCGAAGCCGCGTCCTGGCACTCGACGCCTCCGTGCGACGAGCTTGCCAATGGAGTGAAGAACGCATGACGACGATGTCCGCGAGCCAGCTTGGCCTCGTGTCTATCGATGACATCGAAAGCGCCGCCCGCGATCTCGAGGGCGTAGCGATTCGAACCCCGCTGCTTGCATTCGACGCGGTCACGGAGCGCGTCGGCGCGCCCGTCTTCGTAAAGCCGGAAATGTTGCAGCGCGGCGGTGCATTCAAGTTCCGCGGCGCCTACACCTATTTGTCCCGTCTGTCTGCCGAAGAGCGTGTCAAGGGCGTGATCGCGCCGTCATCGGGTAACCACGCTCAGGCCGTTGCCCTGGCGGCGAAGTTGTTCGACGTGCCAGCTACCGTCGTCATGCCGACCACGGTTACGCCCGCGAAGCGCGCAGGCGCCGAGCGACTAGGAGCGCGCATCGTTCTCGCTGGAACGACGACTAACGAACGCTACGAGAAGGCGCTCGAGATCGTTCGCACCGAGGGGGGCACACTTGTGCCGCCCTATGACGATCGCGCAATCATCGCGGGTCAGGGTACGCTCGGGCTCGAGATCGCGACCGACGCACCGAATGTCGGCACCGTGGTCGTTCAGGTCGGTGGCGGCGGGCTCAGTGCGGGTGTGGCCACAGCAATCAAGGAGCGCGTTCCCTCGGCCCGAGTCGTTGCGGTCGAGCCATCGGTGGCCCCGAAGCTGAGTCGAGCCCGGGCGGCCGGACACCCTGTGCGGCTCGAGAAAACGAAGAGTCTCGCCGACGGCCTGATGGCCGTCGAGATCGGACGGATCCCCTTCGCGCACCACGAGCGGTACGTCGACGAAGTCGTCACCGTCGACGATGCGGCGCTTGCGCCAGCCGTTAGGCTGCTGCTCGATCGGATGAAGCTCGTGGCCGAGCCGAGCGGGGCAATCACGATCGCGGCGCTGCTCGAGGGACTCGTTAGGCCTCGAGATTCTCGTCCGATCGTCGCGGTGCTGAGCGGCGGCAACATCGAATGGGACGGACTGCAGGAGCTGCTCGCGCGTGCGTGAAAGCCCCGGCGGGCCGCTTCCCATTCCTCCACACACCGAGGCGTCTACCGTTGGCCGAGGTGCGTCGCCGCACGTCCTCGTCGCCGACGACGATCCCCTTACTAGCGGGGCACTCGCCTGGCTGCTGCGCGAGCAGGGCTATCAAGTCACGAGTATCTCAGAGCGGAGGCAGTTGATCGATGCGCTGGAGCGCACTCGGCCGGATCTGCTGCTCGTCGACGTCGAGAACCTCGGTCCTGATGGCGAACAGCTTCTCGAGCGCCTGAAGCGCGACGAGCGCTGGCGCGACGTGCCAATCGTCGTGGCGACGACGCTGCCTTCGAATGGA
>DATBBP010000089.1:0-3248 GCA_036270935.1 Gemmatimonadaceae bacterium | reverse complement strand
TCATCCAGATCGACTAAGAATTCTGTACGAGGCCGGAGCGGATACCGGTAGGGCTCGGCCCCGGCGAACAGCGTTCCGCCCTGATAGGCGTTATACCCGGGCTCGGGAATGATCGTGTGCGTGCCGGGTTCGGCGTATGCGAGCGCCAAGTGCGAGATGCCTTCCTTGGATCCGATGAGCGGGACGATCTCCGACAGCGGATCTGGCCGGAATCCGAAGCGCCTGTGGGTCCACGCCGCGACCGCTTCTCGAAACGGGACATAACCCAGTCCAAAACCGTATCGGCTCATCATGGGCTTGCTCGCCGCCTCGCCGAGCGCCTGAAACACGGCGGCCGGCGGCGCAAGGTCGGCATCGCCGGCGCCCAGATCGATGACGTCGAGGCCGCGCTCGAGCAGTTGGCGCTTACGCTGCGGAATCGTCGCCAGCGGGTACTCGGGCAGTGTCTTGAATCGCTCGGCGTGTTTCGGCACTAAGCCCCTGCTTTGACTGGATTCCGGACGCGGCTCACTCCAACAATCTCGACTTCTACCTCGTCGCCGTCCTCGAGGATCCCAACGCCAGCCGGGGTTCCGGTCGCGAACACGTCGCCAGGTTCGAGTGTCATCACGTTGGAAACGTAGACGAGCAGATCGGGAATCGAGAAGAGCATTTCGGAAGCCGATCCTCGCTGGCGTTCCGCGCCGTTCACTCTTGTAACTACTGCGAGTGACGACAAATCGTTTGGAACGGCACCGAGGTCGCCGATCGGGCAGAAGGTGTCGAAGCCCTTCGAGCGCGTCCATTGTGAATCGACGCGCTGAAGATCGCGTGCGGTGACGTCATTGAGCGCAACGATGCCGCCAATCGCCGCCGTCGCCTCGCGCGTCGACGCATGTCGAAGACGTTTGCCGATGACGAGACCGATCTCGCCTTCATGCTCGACCCGCTTCGACTGCTTCGGCAGCTCGATCGCGTCGCCAGACGCAATGATGCTCGAGGGCGGTTTGAGAAAGAAGAGCGGCTCTTTCGGTATCTCGTGGCCGAGCTCCTTGGCGTGCTCGGTGTAGTTGCGTCCGATGCAGACGATTTTCGATGGTCGAAGCATTTTCAGGCAGGTTTAAAGAACGCGCGCACATCATTCACGACGTCGCTCCACGGACCGATCTTCCGACGAGCACCGGGCAAACCGTCCAGCAAGCCACGCCCGTACGCTTTCGTCACGATGCGCGGGTCAGCAATCACTACGACGCCGCGATCCGTTCCGCTGCGAATGAGCCGACCAAATCCCTGCTTCAGTCGCAGCGCAGCGTGCGGCAACATGTACTCGACGAACGCGTCGCCACCGCGAGAGGCGATTGCTTCGCAATGCGCGGCCGTGACAGGCTCGGACGGCACGCGGAATGGCAGCTTGGCCAACATCAGCGCCCGCAACGCGTCGCCAGGCACATCGACGCCCTCCCAAAACGACGCCGTCCCGAGCAGGACCGCGCGACCGCACTCTCGAAAGCGAGCAAGCAGCGCGTCTCGACCGTCTTCGCCATGCACGAGGAGTGGCCAACGCCGGTCAGCGCCGCGAGCGCGCAGCTCGGTCGCCATCGCGCGGACGTCACGGTGACTGGTGAAGAGCACGAACATGCCGCCGTCCGCGGCAGCGGCGAGATCGAGCGCGAGTCGTGCCGAGGCGAGCTGATGTCCCGACGCGTCGACGTTAGGCGCCGGTACGTCGGTCGCGATGGCGAGGAGTGCCTGCTCCCGATAGCGGAACGGTGACGGATAGAGACCAGTCCGCGGCGTCACGTCCGGCTCCGTGAGCCCGAGGCGGCTCGCGAGAAAGCCGAAATCAGCCGTCGGAGCACTCGTGACGTCGCGCAACGCATTTTGGACGCGTCCGCCCGCGGCGAGTGTCGCACTCGTCACGATCGTCGTCGTGTTGCGTTTGAACAAGTCCTCACGAAGCACCGGTGCGAGGTCGAGCGGTACGCTTGTCACCACGGCCGAGCGCTCCCTTCCCTTTGCCTCGATCCACCGCACCGTCGCGTCGCCCGGCGGTGGATCCAGAGCGTGACGCAATGCATCACCCGCGAGCTGCAAGCGTCGGATCACCGCGCGCAGCTCGTTCATGAGCGGCGCAAGCTGCTCGTCGAGCCGCGTGCTGCCTTCGATGCGTTCGCGCACGAGCGCCAATCCCTGATGCAGAAGCCGAATCTGATCGAACGTGTCGTCGAGAGCGCGACGCAATCCGGTTTGCCAAATCGGATCCTTCGCAAAGCGCTCGGTCAGTCGGAACACCGATTGCCCGGACTCGTTGAGCAGCAGCTCGAGGAGATCGAAGACCATCGAGCTCTTCTCGCGTACGGCGCTCACGGCTGGCGCCAGCCGCGCGTGAACGAGATCGAGGCTCGCGGTGCTGAGCAGATCGTCGCTGGCCGATAGCCGGCCGACGAGCGCGGGCAGCAGGCCGCGACCACGACGCTCGAGACGGTTGAACAAACGCTGAAGTGAGCGTCGCGTCGCGGTCATGCCAAGATGCGTCGCCGCTGCATCCTCCAGATGGTGCCCTTCGTCGATGACCAGACGCGTGTAGGCAGGCAGTACCGCTGCCTCCTCCCAGTTGTTCGACGCGCGCCGAACGGCCACGTCGGACATGAGGAGGTGATGATTGACGACGATGACATCCGCCTGCGCCGCCTCGCGACGCGCCTTGAAGAGAAAGCACCTGTCATAGGCCGGACACTTGAGCCGTTGACACAGATCCGGTTCGGCCGCGACCTCGTCCCACAACTCGGGTCGGGGCGGCGTAGGCAGATCGCTCAATGAGCCGTCCGCCGTCCGCTCGGCCCACTCGGCGATCGACTGAAGCTCGTCGCGCTGGCCGTCGTCGAGCAACGCCCCCGCCGCAGCGCGCGCCTGCTCGAGGCGCTGCAGGCAGAGGTAGTTGCGCCATCCCTTGAGCAGCGCGAATCGAACTCGCTGGTCCGTGAGCGCGTTTGCCAGGAAAGGAAGGTCTTTGCCGACGAGCTGCTCCTGCAAATTGATGGTGTTCGTCGACACGATCGTACGTTCGCCATTGGCGGCAGCCCAACGCAGCGCCGGCACGAGATAGCCCAGCGACTTCCCGACCCCTGTACCTGCCTCGAGCAGCCCGACACCGCCGTTGTTGAACAGTCGGGTCACTTCGACCGCCATCTCGCGCTGGCTCGCACGGTCCTCGTATCTCGTTAGGTGCGCGGCGATCGGGCCTTCGGGACCCAGGTCCCGATTCACCG
>DATBBP010000088.1:0-4353 GCA_036270935.1 Gemmatimonadaceae bacterium | reverse complement strand
GTGGCGAAGAGCACCGCTTTGGCAAGCCTGGTACTCAGCCATCGCGTCGCATGGCGGCGGCGCTCGCCATCGGTCTCGTCGTCGTGCTCGCGGTGCTCGTGGCCGCGCGGTTCGCAACGTGACGCGATGCGCGGTGATCGGGGCGGGTGCGTGGGGAACCGCGCTCGCCGATCTGATGGCCATCGGCGGCCATGACGTTCGCATCTGGGCCTACGAGCCAGATGTCGTGCAATCGATCAACGAGTCGCACGAGAATAAACGGTTCCTCGCTGGAGTGCGACTTGCCGCCGACCTTGTTGCGACCAACGATCAAACGATGGCGCTCGATGGCGCGGAGCTCGTATTGTACGCCACGCCGTCGCACCACCTCCGTTCGATCGCGCGTTCGGCGGCGTCGTGCATACAACCCGGTGCGATCGTTACCGTGGCCTCCAAAGGCATCGAGCTCGGCACCATGGCTTTGATGACCGACGTCATTGCCGCGGAGGTGCCTCACCACGCCGTCGTTGCGTTGTCGGGACCGAGCTTCGCGTCGGAAGTCGCGGCGCGCCAACCGACAGCGGTCGTCGCAGCATCGGACACACCCGATGCCGCGGTCTTCGTCCAGGAAGCGATGAGCGGTGGCAGTTTCCGCATCTACACGCACGACGACGTCGTCGGCGTGGAGCTCGCCGGCGCGCTCAAGAACGTCATGGCGGTAGCGACGGGAATTCTCGAAGGCGTCGGACTGGGTTTCAATTCGCGCGCCGCGCTGATCACGCGTGGCTTGGCCGAGATGACACGGCTGGGCATGTCGCTCGGAGCGAGGCCGTCGACCTTCGCTGGTCTCGCTGGTATCGGCGACCTCGTACTGACCTGCACCGGGACGCTGAGCCGGAATCGCTCGTTAGGTGTCGAGATCGGCCGTGGCAAAACGCTCGAGGAGGCGCGCGCGGGAAAGGAGACCGTTGCCGAAGGCGTGGTGACCTGCGCGAGCACGATCGAGCTCGCAGCGCGCGAGGGTGTCGAGATGCCCATCGCGGAGATGGTGTATCGCATCCTGTTCGATCATCATCCGGCGAAGCTCGCCGCGCAGGAATTAATGGCGCGCGAGCTGCGCGCGGAGCAGGACGCGTGAGCAGCAACTCGGATCCGATCCAGGAGTTCTTCTCCATCGGAGAGGTCTGCGAGCTGACCGGTCTCAAGGCGCACGTGCTGCGCTACTGGGAGAGCCAGTTTCGTTTCTTGAACCCGGCGAAGAATCGATCGGGCAATCGTGTCTACCAGCGCAAGGAGATCGAGCTGGTCTTGCTCGTTAAGCACTTGTTGTACACCGAGAAATACACGATAGACGGCGCGCGGCAGAAGTTGAACGAGCATCGCAAGGCAGGCGAGCTGCGCCGCATCTCGCGAGACGCGCTGGCCGTCGAGACCCTCGAGGCCATCGAGCACGATCTCCGCGATCTGTTGCGTCAACTGGACTCGACACGGGACTACGGAGGGGAACGGCGCTGATGCGGCTTCTCCTCACCAACGATGACGGCATACTCGCGCATGGTCTCGAGTGCCTGCAGGAAGCTGCCGCGCCGCTCGGTGAGGTCGTGGTCGTCGCGCCCGACCGCGAACAGAGCGCGACGAGCCACTCACTCACGCTGCACCATCCGATTCGGCCGGTGCGTCGGGGTGAGATGAGATGGCAAGTGGACGGCACGCCTACGGATTGTGTCATGCTCGCCGTGGAGGCGCTGATGCCGGAACGGCCGGACTACGTCCTGAGCGGCATCAATCACGGCCAGAACATGGGCGAGGACGTGCTGTACTCGGGAACGGTTGCCGCGGCGATGGAGGGGCTGGCGTTAGGCATTCCGTCGATCGCGATTTCGTTCGCGGGGGGTGATCTGCGCGCGGACGTCACGCAGCTCCGAAAGATGGTGAGCGTGTTGACCGATCTACTGCATCACCTGACGTCGCTGCCTTCGTTTCCGCCGGACACGCTGCTCAACGTAAATCTGCCGCCGGTGGAGGGCACGGCGGTCAAGGGCGTTCGCTTGACTCGCCTCGGGCGACGCGTCTACTCCAATTCGATCACGCCGATGCACGATCCGTGGGGACGCGAGATCTTCTGGATCGGCGGCGGCCACGCGAGTTGGACGGGTGAGGAGGATTCGGATTTTCGCGCGATCGAGGAGGGTTTCATTTCCGTGACACCGCTCCAGCTCGATCTCACGCACTACAACGTTCTCGAGGCGGCGGCGACATGGTGGCGCGACCTGTAGACCAGGAGCTTCGCGGCGCGCGATTGCGATTGGTCGAGACGCTGCGGGAGAAGGGAATCCGCGATCTCGCCGTGTTGCGGGCGTTCGAGCGGACGCCGCGTCACCAGTTCCTGCCGACCGGGCTGCGCCACCGAGCGTACGAAGACAGTTCGCTTCCGATCGGCAATGGGCAAACCATCTCGCAGCCGTCGATCCATGCACGTTATCTCGAGCTGCTGCGCTTGACGGGGCACGAGCGTGTCCTCGAGGTCGGCACTGGCTCCGGCTATCAAACGGTGCTCTTGGCCCATCTCGTTGAGCAAGTCTTCACCATCGAGCGCATCCCAGCACTGTATCAGCTGGCGCGTGAAGCCCTTCACCGCGCAGGCGCGGCGAATGTCTCGATGTTGCTCGGAGACGGCACGCTCGGCTGGCGTGAGTACGCGCCGTACGACGCAATCCTCGTCAGCGCTGGCGCGCCGTCTGTCCCCGAGCCGCTACTGTCGCAGATTGCCGAGGGAGGACGGATGCTGGTGCCGGTTGGAACGCGCGAGGACCAGCAACTGGTGATGTATCATCGCGCCAACGGACAGCTGGACCGTAAAGAGCTAGGCCCGGTGCGGTTCGTGCCGCTCGTTGGCCACCACGGCTGGGACGTAGGCGAGAGGCGATGACGACATGTTGTTCGTCGCGGTGCGAGGGCGAGTGCAGGGCGTTGGATTTCGGTGGTTCGTCCGCGAGCGGGCGCGTGCGCTCGGCCTAACGGGATGGGTGCGTAACACACAGGATGGTGCCGTCGAGGTACTCGCGGTCGGGAAGGATGACGCGTTGCAAAAGTTGCGAACGTTGCTTCGGTCCGGACCGTCCGGCGCTCGCGTAAGTCACGTCGAGGATCAACAGGCGCAGCCGAGCATCGCGGCGCTCGACCCATTCGGCATTCTCAAATGACCGTCGCTCAAGACACTGCAGCTCGAGATCTGGAGTCTCGGATCAGGAGTGCGATCCGAGACGTTCCTGATTTCCCGAAACCGGGCATTCTCTTCAAAGACATCACGCCGCTGTTGGCCGACGCCTCGCTGTTTCGTGCGACGACGGATGCGATGGCGCGGCCGTTCGAACGCGAGAGAGTCTCGCATGTCGTCGCGATCGAGAGTCGCGGCTTCATTCTCGGGGGCCCGGTCGCCCAACGTCTCGGTGCCGGATTCATTCCGGTCCGGAAGTCGGGTAAGCTCCCAGCCAAAACTGAAGTTGTAGAGTACGCGCTCGAGTATGGCACGGATCGTCTCGAGATTCACGCGGACGCGTGTAATTGGGGCGACCGTCCAAGAATGCTTATCGTCGACGACGTGCTTGCGACCGGAGGCACTGCTGATGCGACGCGTCGACTCATCGAGCGATTGGGCGGTGAGGTGCTCGGGTTCTCGTTCCTCATCGCTCTAAGCTTTCTGCCCGGACTCGAACGGCTGCGACAACACGCCGCGCAAGTGTTGGTTACTTACTGACGTTGGAGGGCGCGTTCAACAGCGTCCAGCAAGGCATCGACGTCGAACGGCTTTCGAAAGAACGCCGTCGCGCCGAGTCGTCGTGCTTCCATCTCCATCTCCTGCTCGGCGAGGCCGCTCGTCAGGATCATCGTTGGTGCGTCGGGCCGGCCGCCCAGGACCGCTTGCAGTTCGAGTCCAGTCATACGCCCGAGGTGGACGTCGGCGACAAGGCACGCACACCCGAGCTCAGAGCCGCACTCCAAAAACTCCTCGGCGGACGCGAAGCTCCGCACGCTCCAACCAACGCCGCGAAAGAGCCGTTCCAGCGCCACGCGAACGGACCGATCATCGTCAACAACACAAACGATCTGCGTAGATGGATCGGTCATGCGCGCAAATCGGCGCTGGCAGCACCACCAAGACTTATGCCGAGCGTGCTCGTGGCAGGCGCGGCAACGACGTTAGGCGGCGATGCGTCCAGGCTGAACCAGCAGGTCAGCCCGCGTTCCGGATTGCGCTTCGCGGAGATTTGACCACCGTGGGCCTCGATAATCGCTCGGCAAATCGACAACCCGAGGCCCATGCCATCGCCTTTGGTGGTGAAGAACGGATCGAACATCTGCGCGAACGCGGAG
>DATBBP010000087.1:0-5310 GCA_036270935.1 Gemmatimonadaceae bacterium | reverse complement strand
TTCGTAGGTCTGTCAGTGCCGCAGCGTACGTCATTCGCTTCACGCCGCGAAAGCCGACGAGTATCTGGAGCAATGTCAACATCAGGAAAGCCGAGGCACTGTTCGCGTGCGGCCGCATGCGGCCGGCAGGTCTCCACGCTTTCGAAGCGCGTGACGCGAAGAAGTCAGGGATTTACGCCTTCGAGCAGCGGAAGAAGGCCCGACTCGCGCCGCGCGAGGAGAAACAGTTTCGCGCGAACAAGGCGGCGTGGAAGTTCTTCGAAGCGCAGCCGCCGGGCTACCGGCAGATCACGGCTTGGTGGATCATCAGCGCGAAGCGTCCCGAGACGCGCGCCCGCCGGCTCGCCATGCTCATCGACGACTCTGAGGCCGGGCGTCGAATACGCCAACTTCGTCCTACGCCGCGAAGCAAGTAGCGCCTAACGAGCTCCGAGGCTTGGAGCCAGCTGTTCGTGATCGAAGACGGGTTAGGGGAGAATAGGGGTGAGGCAGTCGAGCTCCCTAGCCCCTATTCTCTAGCCCCCAAGCCCTCAGGCGGCAGCGGCTACGACACGATGACGATGCCTCGCACACGCGCACTTGATGCTTGGCACCTCGCTCGCGGGCGGATACATGTGGTAGTACATCGCGACGACCATCGGCGTGAACACAATGGCGTTGTAGAAGAGGTGCAGCTCGATGCGAGGGATCCAGATCTGCCCAATGCTCGTCGGCACCGTGCCGCCAAACAAGTAATGGTGTGTGAGCGCCTGGTAGAAGAGAAGAGCGTGCTCGATGTGATGCCAGAACTGAATCCAGAACGCGACCATCCACCAGGTATGTGATCGACCCGTAAACCCGCGACGAAGCGCCCAGAGCCCGACGAGCATGACGACCGCGAAGCCGTAGTGCAGCGTTTCCGTGCGCATCAGCCAGGGGTAATACATGCCTAACAAGCCCATCGCCATCTGCCTTGGCCAATGGAGGATGAACGCCTGATAGGCCTGGACGATGTGCTCGACCCAGTGAAAGAGCACGATGACCATGAAGAATTGCAGCGCCGGCCGATGCCAGCTCGTGTTAAGGCGCTCAGAAAGGCTGACCGAGTCGTCGCTTTTGGCCCCGAGGCCGATTCCAACTACGTGGGTCAACGCCTGTGCTCCGTTCGCGGGGTCGTCCTATCTGCCACCCGGGCCATTGAATGTCAAGACACGACTCTCGGCAGCTATGCTGCCCCGAGCCCTCTTCCGTAGCCCCCAGGTCGCGAAATGCCTCGTTAGGCCACCGCCAGCCGGCGCGTGCGATCGAAGATCCGCGTAATCGGCGTGCCCGTATAACCCGAAGGGCGCCCGATTCCGAGCGCCCAGAGGACCGTGGCGGGAATGTCGACGAGCGTCAAGCCGATGCCGAGGTCACCTGGGACGACGCCGCCTCCCGTAATGAAGATCGGAATGGTTCGATGTAGGGGTGATCGCTCATGTGATCCTTCGGATCGACGCCTCCACCGCCATGATCGGCGAGCGCGATGATCAGCGTATCCGAATCATCCTCCACGGCTGCGAGGAGACGTTCGACCGCGCGGTCGAGCGTCAGGGCGGCGTCTGCAGCTCCGTTCGCGGGTTTATGATCGACTCACGCGATCGATCGTCGCTTTGGACGAGCCTGCGTGGCTTGCAACGTCGTCGGCTTCATCCGGCCGAGGCTCGCTTCGACACGCTCGACGTGGCGCGCAACGAGCCTCGCGACAGCCTCAGGATGCGTCAAAGGACTCATGTGTCCCGCGCCGGCGATAACCTGAAGGTGCGAGTTTGGCAGAAGGTCGAGTAGCTCATCGACGATGGCGCGTGCAGGCTTGCGCGTCCGCTCTCCGACGACGAGACGAGTTGGCGTGTTGACCGCTCGATAATCAGCGGCGGTGGTCGAAAGTCCTGAAACCGCTTCGAACTCAGCGCCTACCTTCCCCACGGTGAGCAGCACTCGGCGTCGAGCCGTCGGGCTCATCGACCACCATCGCAGCCGACCAACCCAATATTTCATGTAGACGCCGGCAGCGCCGCGCTCCCGGCGAAGTCGAAGAGCGCCCATCATCTCGCGTCCGACGTCGCTGAGCTCTTGCCACTCCTGCATTCGTCCTGTGAGTCGCAGCAGATGAAAAGCGATCGGCTCGATCAACGTTAGGCTCTTCACGCGCGCGCCCAGAACGCGTGCTGCTTCGAGCGCGACCGTGCCGCCGTACGAGTGTCCGACGAGGTGAACCGGTTCACTCGACTGTTCCGCGAGCGCGACGAGCGCGCTCAAGTCCGACCACGGGTGCAGCCGAGCATTGATCGGCCATGGATCCGACTGGCCATAGCCGAGTAGGTCTGGAGCGACGACGCGATAGCGACTGCGAAGACACGCAACGGACGGCGCCCAGATCCGATGTGACGCGCCGGAGCAGTGGGCGAGAATGATCGTTGGGCCGCCTCCAGCATCTTGATATGCGATCAGGCGGCCATCGACGACGAGCGTCTCGAGGCGGTCGTCGTCGTGCGCGATCGTGAGTGGGAAAATCGACATTGGTATCGGGTGTGGTGGGATGGCGTGGAGGCTAGCCGAGCGCCGGAGCACGACGAATCGGCGACGTAAGGCGCGATCTGTACGACGCAGGGGAACACGCGTGTAGGACGCACGCTGACAACCTCTGGCGCGAGGGCGGCTCTCGTAGTCGATTGTCCTACAGCGCGCCACGTCGTGCGCCGATTCTTTTCGAGTCGCCTAACCAGGCATACTCCGCGACCGGTTCTCGTGTCCCTCTCTCCCGACAGTCTGCGCGAGCTGTTTTTCGCCCAATCGATCGATGGGTTCTTCATCATGATGCTCGATGAGCCTATCGACTGGAACGACTCGGTGGACAAGGGGGCGATACTCGAGCACGTATTTCAGCATCAACGCATGACGATCGCGAACGAAGCCTATGCACGACAATACCGCGTGGAGTTGCCGGAGCTCATCGGAAAGACGCCGGCGGAATTTTTCGCGCACGACATGGAGGGAGGGAAGGCGGGCTGGCGCGCGATGTTCGACGCTGGTCATCTCCACACGGAGACGGACGAGCGCCGTATGGACGGCACGCCGGTTCGCATCGAAGGTCATTACCTCTGCGTGTATGATGAGAATGGTCGAATCACCGGACACCTGGGCATTCAGCGCGACATTACCGACCGGCACCGCGCCGCGGCGGAGGTCGCCCAATCGCGCGAAGAGCTGCGTGCGCTCGCTGCGCGACTCGAGTCGGTCCGCGAGGAGGAGCGAACTCGCATCGCTCGCGAGCTGCACGACGAGCTGGGGCAGGCGCTCACGGGGCTCAAGCTCGATCTCGCGTGGATGGAGCGACGCCTCAGTCGCCACTCGCAGCCGGAGGTCGTGGATCGCTGCGGAAGTGTTCTCGGACGGCTCGACGACGTCATGATTGCCGTACGCCGTATCATCACCGAGCTTCGACCAAGTGTCCTCGATCAACTGGGTCTTGCCGACGCGATCGAGTGGCAGGCGCAGGACTTTGCATCGCGCACCGGCCTGGCGCTGGAGCTCGCCATCCAGTGTCCCGGGTCATCGCCCTCGGACGCCATCGCGTCCGCCGTGTTTCGCATGCTTCAAGAAGCGCTCACGAACGTGGCGAAGCACGCCAGGGCGGCCCGTGTGCGTGTGGCGTTGAGTATCGACGGAGAGATCCTCTCGCTCGACGTCACCGATGATGGCCGGGGCATCTCCCGCGACGAGATGCGTGGATCGCATTCACTCGGGCTGCTCGGGCTGCGCGAGCGCGCGATCGCGTTAGGCGGATCGGTCAATGTCTTTAGTGAGGGCGCGTCGGGAACGACGGTGTCGCTGCGTTTGCCACTCCCGCGGGCGCAGGCGCCGGCGAAAGTGGAGGCGGCTGCACCATGATTCGCATTCTGATCGTAGACGATCATCCGATCGTTCGCGCGGGACTGCGCCGAATCGCTGAGGACGATCGCGGCATCGTCGTCACCGCCGAGGCGGCGAGTGGCGACGCCGGGCTTCTCGCCCTCAAGCAGCACGTCGCTGACGTCGTATTGCTCGACGTCTCGATGCCCGGGTCGCCCTTCACGGACACTCTGCGGCGACTGCGTGAGGCGCACCCCACCGTGCGCGTGCTCGTGCTCAGCGCACACCCGGAGGATCAATGGGCGGTCCGCGCTCTGCGTGGAGGCGCATCGGGGTACCTAACGAAGGACCATTCTCCCGAACAACTACTCGATGCGATCCGACGGGTCCATCGTGGCGGCCGCTATGTGAGTCCGACGCTGGCCGAAAAGCTCGCGGCGCAGCTCGGACAAGATTTCGTGGGCGCGCCGCACGAGCAACTTTCCGACCGGGAGTTCGACGTACTCCGCGGGCTCGGGACTGGCCGCACGGTGAAGGAGGTCGCCGAGGCGCTGGGGTTGTCGCCGAAGACCGTGAGCACGTATCGCACGCGGCTCATGGAGAAGATGGGATTCGCCACGAACGCCGATCTGGTGCGCTATTCGGCCGAACACGGCCTCCTCGAGTACCCCGTCGAGGAGACTACAAGTTAGATATCGTTAATCACCATTTGCCTCCTCTGGCGGCAGCCGTAAGTTGATGCTAATGCCGCCGGAGGCCTGAATGCGTGTCACGTTGCTCGCGGGAATTTGCGTCGCGCTGACCAATGTTCTGGTCGCGCAGGCGCAACGTGATAGCTCCGCAACGCTCGTCGGCCGGATTCTCGACGCAACAGACAGCGGTGGCGTCGCGAATGCCGGAATACAGATCGCGGGCACGAAACTGGTTGCCCGGTCCGACGGCCGAGGGCACTTTCGCTTGTCTGGCATCCCTGCGGGTCCTCGCGAGATCGAGGCGCGGTTCTTCAGGTATTCGCCGGTCAAGGATACCGTGCTGTTCGTCGCAGGCGACTCCATACGGCTCGACATCTACCTGAAGCGGCTGCCGCAGCTGTTATCGGAGCTCGTCGTCCACGGCCATGCGTTCCGCGTGCCTCACGGTTTCGAGTCGGTCTATGAGCGCGGCGCGCGAGGGTGGGGAACGTTCATCACGCGCGAGCAGATCGATTCGGTTGGGCCCAAGGACGTCAAGACAATGTTCGAGGGCATCAAGGGCGTCGTTGTCGGCCAGGATGGCGTCTATTTCAACAGATGCTATGGAAATCCGATTTTTGGCGGAGAGTACGCGGAGGTATGGTTCGACGGCCAGCGGTTGACCAATTTCGAGACCTCAAAAGACCCAAAAGATCCCCGGCAGATGAACTCCTTCTTGGAAGCTCTGCCTCCGAGCGAGATACAAGCC
>DATBBP010000086.1:0-14117 GCA_036270935.1 Gemmatimonadaceae bacterium | reverse complement strand
CCCCGGAAGGAAACCCTGATCGTTCGACTTGTACCGCATGTCGTACACGTGGCGGCCGTCGAAACGCGCCGGATCGAGTGGCTTCGTGATCGCGCCGTACGGCGGACGCGACATCGCGGGCATCTTCGTGTAGGGATCGTCCTGCTTTTTCGCACTGTCTGCAGGCACCGAGTCCCCCTCGCTCCACACCGCGAGTCGCCCGTCGCCCGTCACTGACGTCCCCCGCGGGAAGTTCTCTTGTTGGAAGGCCTCGCCACCCGGCTGATCCATGCGCAGCATCCACGTCGCGCCATGGCCCCCAGGCCGCGTCGACGTGAAGAGCAGGAACTTGCCATCGGGCGACCATCGTGGGTTGCTGCTCTCCGTGCTCGGCGACGTGAACCGAACCGGGTCACCGCCGCTCGTCGGCACGACCCATACCTCGCGGTGATACTTGTTCTCATGCTCATTGATCGTCTGCACGGTGAACGCGACGCGCCCGCCGTCTGGCGAGATCGCAGGCGCGCTCAGCGTCGAGAGCTTGTACCAGTCAGACAGCGCAAAGGCGCGCTTGGCCGGTTGCTGAGCCGAGAGCGTGAGGAGAGGAATGGTGAGTGCGGTAAGAGCCGCCAGCGTCCGGCGCATGCGGTAGACTCCGTTTGGATGGACAGGATGCGGGTCGGAAGAAGATAACGCCTAGTCTTTCATCCTGAGCGAAGCGAAGGATGACAAAGAGGGGTTCTTCCGGGAATTTCGGGAATTTGCGCGAGGTCAGCGAAACTGGGCCGCTGATAGCGCTGACACTACGCTGAAACCGCTGACACGTTCGGTGCAGCGAAATGATACCGGTTGCGGTAAAGCGATGATTCTTCGAAGTGCGCAGGCGGCCACGATGACGCATGCCGATTACTTCTCGCTGAGCGCAGGTCGTTCACAAACAACAGGCTTCTTCGGCGCACGGCGTGCGTACGGTTGCGGAGCACGTCAGCGGTTTCAGCGCCCTGTCAGTGGTTTCAGCGGCCCAGTTTTCCCGACGTCGCACGATTCCCGGGATTCCTTGAAGAACCCAAGAGGTCAAGGCCTTACATACGCCACCGCACTGATCTCGACGAGGATGCCTCGCAGATTCGCGCCGATCGCCGTACGGGTGGGATAAGGCGGCCGAAAAATCTCCTTGTAGATGTCGTTGAATTTTCCCCAATCGTCGACGTTCGCCAAGTAGACCGTCGTCGAGACGACGTCGTCGAGACTGGCGCCCGCTGCGTTGAGCGCGCCTTCGATATTCCGGAGAGTTTGGCGCACCTGACCCTCGATATCTTCGCCGGACAGAGCGCCGGTCCGCGGATCTCGCGGCACCTGCCCGGAAACGAATACAAAGTCCCCAGCGCGGACGGCCGGAGAATAGGCACCCGCAGGCTTGGGGACGTCCGCGGGTAGGAAGGCGGGCTGCCAGGAACGCGGGCTGGTAGTCGTGGCGTTAGCCATCGTGCACGCTCGGGTGGAAGAGGATAGGATGAATGGTGGAATCTCCGATAAACGTAGTCCGGCCGCCACGCCCCCTCGACCCGAAACCCCGGCACCCGTGACCGACCTGTTCCCAGAGCTCGAGACTCCGCTGCCCATCGTCGATCTCGACCGCCTCGAACGCAATCTCGATAGCGCCGCTCGTTATGCGCGAAGTCATCAACTGGCGCTTCGTCCCCACATCAAAACGCACAAGTCACCGCGCCTCGCCGCCGAGCAGCTCAAGCGCGGGGCCGTTGGACTCACCTGCGCGACACCGTACGAAGCGGAAGTCATGAGCGAGGTCGCTGACGACATTCTTCTCGCGTATCCGCCGGTCGGCGCGTTGCGCGCGCGTCGGATTGCCTCCCTTCCCGATCACGTTCGGCTGACCGTGGCGCTCGACTCGGCGACAGCAGTCGACGATCTCACCGCGGCCGCACGGGCGGCTGTTCGTGAGATCGGCGTGTACGTTGAGCTCGACCTCGGGATGCACCGTGTCGGACTGCCCGTGATCGACGACGCGATTGCGCTCGCTAAACGCATCGATGCGTCGCGCCCATTGACGTTTTCGGGCCTCGCTTTTTATCCGGGCCACATCCGTGAGCCAGCGGACTCGCAGGACGCGAAACTCGACGCGCTACGAAAGGGCGTGAGCGACGCTTTGTCGCGATTCGAGCAGGCTGGTCTCGCACCGCGAGCGGTGAGTGGCGGCTCGACGCCGACGATGTGGCGAACACACGAACTGCCTGGCGTGACGGAGTTTCGCCCCGGGACATACATCTTCAACGATCGCACGACGGCGGAAATCGGCACGTGTGAATGGAGCGATTGCGCGCTGACGGTGCTGGCGACCGTCGTCAGCACCGCGGTTCCGGCTCAAGCAGTGATCGACGCGGGCAGCAAGGCGCTCGGCCGCGAGCCGATGCGCGGCGTTGCTGGCGCTGACGATGGCTTCGGCTCCCTCCTCGAGCATCCCGAGGTCGTCGTGAAGGGCATGTCGGAAGAGCATGGGCTGCTCGATCTCAGCAAATCGACGTGGCGCCCCACGGTCGGCGAACGCGTTCGCGTGATTCCGAATCACGTGTGCATCGTCGTGCACCTCAACGATGTCGTCGTCGGCGTACGCGGGCCGAATGTGGAGACGAGCTGGCCGGTGGCGGCTCGTGGGCGCGGTTACTCGTTAGGTACGGCAGCGAGCGTCGCCTGACGAGTCAGCGTGACGTTAGGCGCCAATGTCCGCTGGACGCCAGGATGGCGGAGCCGGCACGGGGGGGCGAGCGCCGCTCGACGAGAGGGCCGAGCGCCTGCGCGTCGGCGATGGCGGCGGCGCGTCGTCGCCGAAAAGAAGAACCGCCTCGGCCGGAAGTGCCGCCCGCATAACGCGGCCGCTCAACGGTGTGTCGAGTCCGGCACGTTCGGCGGCTGCGATCGCGCCCGCGCTCGCGAAGAGGTAGCAACCGTGATGCGTCGAAGCGCGACTCCGCGCTGGCACATGGAACCACACCACGGCGCGATCGTCCTCAGAGCGCGGAGTGCCGCCTCGAGGCACGAGGTGCGCCACGAGGGCATGACAATACTCGACGGCGTGCGCAACGTCTTCGAAGTAAACTGCCTGATATGCGCCAATCGTTGCCGACATCGTCACCATACTCGTCGCCCCACTCGTCCCTCTCGATTTATAATCACTCCAGTGATCGCGAGCCAGCCGACATTTGCATCAGCGAACCGGGCCCTATGGGTCGGAAGCCATTAACGCGCTTCGCTCGTTATGGGAATCACGCAAGACGACGAAACGTGACGATGTTCGCGGTGTACCCAGTAAGTAACAGTAGCCCCAATGATCGATTTCTTTGACGACCTCGACGACGAGTTCCCACTCGGCGACGGCACCGCTGACACAGCCGGGTCCGTCATTTGTCCGTACTGCGGCGAAGAGAATACAATCGCACTCGATCCCGGCAGCGGCGGTGACCAAGATTACGTTGAAGACTGCCAGGTGTGCTGTCAGCCGTGGCGTGTGCACGTGCACTACGACTCGCATGGCGCCGCGTCGATCGCCATAGAGCCCGAAGCGAATTGAAGCGCGCCCGTCAGCGATTCTCGCCAGGACGAAACATCAGATCGACCGCGAGCCAGATCGCCTTCATCGTTGGATAGAGTGCGATGGGGGCGACGATCGCGATCACGACCGTGGTCGCCGTCAGCACGTTCCAGGGCGGTGATGGCCACGTCGCGATCAGGCCCACGACGAACGAGAATACAGCGACGAGCTCGGCGGCGACGAAGTTGAGCAAATACGCACCATAGAAGTAGTCGCTCTCGCCGCGATCGAGCTGCAGCCCGCAACTGGGACAGTGCGAGCGCATGGCCATGAAGCTTTCCCAAACGCCGCTCGCGCCACAGCGCGGGCATTGTCTGCGAATGGCACGAGCGAGCAGACGGCGCCGATCGCGCCATGGCGAAACAGGGCGCGCAGACGAGGCAGTCACGTCAGTGAGCCGGGCCCACCGAGCCCCGTCCCTTTCCGGTTCGGAAGAGAAACAGCAGAGGCAGCGAACAGAGCAGGATCGCGCCGCTGAGCAGATAGATCCGTGAAAAGGAAAGGACGCTCGCTTGCGCACCGATTTGGCGGTCGAGAACGAGGAGCGCCTGCTGATGCACGACGGAGGCGTTCATTCCCCGCGCCAAGAGGCCGCGCGTGATTTGGTCGAGCCGTCCGAGCGTAATCGGATCCATCGTCGTGACATGCTCGGTGAGTAACTGCTTCGTCTGCGACGTGTAGCGCGTGAGCAGCGTCGCCATGATCGCGATACCTAACGAGCCGCCGAGCTGACGCGTGAGATTGAACATGCCGGTTCCCTGGGCCAGCTCACGCACCTGCAACTCCGCCATCGACGCGTTCGTCAGCGGCACAAAGATCAGACCGAGGCCGACGCCACGCAGGATCAGTGGCCAGAAGGTTTCCTCCGGGCCACTCGGGAGCGTCATCTGCGAGAGCTTCCACATCGACGCGAAGAAAAGCACGGCGCCGACCGACACCGTCGCGCGAGCGTCGAGCCTGTTGGCGTTGCGCCCAACAAACGCCATCGTGAACGCCGACGCGATGGCGCCCGGCAGAATAACGAGACCAGTCTGGTTTGCCGTTAGGCCGTGGAGGCTTTGCAGAAAGATCGGCAGCACGAAGAGCGATCCGTACAGCGCGAAACCCAGAACGGCCGCAATGCTGACGCCCGCGGCGAGCTGCCGGCTTGCCAGTATGCGAAAATTGATCACCGGCTCCTTCGCCGTGAGCTCGCGCCACAGGAGCAGGATGAATGACATGGCCGAGAGGATCGCGAGTCCAGTGACGAAGCGCGACTCGAACCAATCGTAGCGTTCGCCGCGCTCGAGCATCCACTGCAGCGACCCCACACAGAGCGTCAGCAGGAGAATGCCCTGGTAGTCGATCGTCTCGGCGCGCTCCTGATGCTCCGCGTCGTTGACGTACATCACCGTCATGATCGCGGCGAGAATGCCAAGCGGGATGTTGATGTAGAAGATCCAGGGCCAATCGTAGTTGTCGACGATCCAGCCGCCTAACGTTGGTCCAATGGTCGGGCCGACCATGACACCGACGCCGAACATCGCCTGTCCGATGCCGATCTCTTGCGGCGGGAACGCCTCGAAGAGCGTTGCCTGCGCCGTAGAGAGCAGCGCGCCGCCGCCGATACCCTGCACGACGCGCCAGAACACGAGCAATCCTAACGAGTGAGCGGAGCCGCAGAAAAAAGATGCGGCGACGAATAACAGAATCGATCCGGTGAAGTAGCGCTTGCGGCCAAAGTATGCCGAGAGCCAACCCGAGATCGGAATCACGATCACGTTGGCGATGATATAGCCGGTCGAGACCCACGAAATCTCGTCGAGCGTGGCGCCGAGATTCCCCATCATGTGGGGAATCGCGACGTTGACGATCGACGTGTCGATCAGCTCCAGTACCGCAGCGAGCGTGACCGCGATGGCGATCACATACTTGTAGCGGTACTTGTCCGACGCCGCATCGAAGGGCGTCGGAAACGTGAGTGTCTGGCTCATGGGAGGCTCGTTAGGCCAATGTATGAGGTGCTAGGTGTTAGTGGTTCGGATAGCACCTAGCACCTAGCACCTCATTTCGGGCAGCTTCTCGTGTCCACATGCACATTCACCGACATCCCGGGGCGCAGCGGACGATCGGCACCGAGGCCTTTCGTTATGCGAATACGAACGGGGATGCGCTGCACGACCTTGGTGAAGTTGCCGGTCGCGTTGTCTGGCGGCAGCAGAGCGAACTTCGATCCGGTTGCCGCGGCGACGCTCTCGACGACGCCTTCCGCCGAGACACCACCGTACGTGTCGACGTCCACTGCAACTGACTGCCCGATGCAGAGGTCCGCGAGCTGCGTCTCCTTCATGTTCGCGGTCACGAACACGCCCGTGTCGGCGACGACCGTAAGCAGCGGCTGACCAGCCTGCACGAGCTGACCCACCTCGACCTGCTTGCGAGAAACGATGCCTGGCGCTGGCGAGCGAACCTGCGTGTAGCCGAGCTGCAGCTGCGCGTTGTCGCGCGCCGCGCGCGCCGCCTTGAGTCGCGCGTCGGCGAGACGAACGCCCGCTTCCGCGTTAGTCACGGATGCACCCGCAGCCGCCGCCGTCCGCTGGAGCGCGGCGACATTCGCGTCTGCGCTCTGCGCCGCGGCTTCAGCGCCGTCGAGCTGCTGCTTAGAAACGATCTGCTGCGCCACGAGCTGGCGATAGCGCTCGAGATCAAGGTGTGCCTTCTGCGCGTTCGCGCGCGCGGCCTGAATCTGCGCGTCGAGTGATGCATGCTGGTCATTCGCCGCAGAAACTTGCGCCTGCGCCTGTCCCGTCGCGCCACCGCTTCCAGCCGTCGCAACGGCGGCTGCGAGATCGGCGTCGGCTTGCGCCAAGCGGACCTGATACTCGCTCGGATCGATCAGCACGAGCATCGAGTCGGAGCCGACATGCGAATTGTCTTGCACGGTCACCTTCTGCACATACCCGCTAACCTTGGCGAGCACGGGAATGAGATGGCCGTCGACCGCAGCGTCGTCGGTAGATTCGTGCGAGCGGCCGTAGCTCCACTGCTTGTAGACCCAGAACAGGCCAATGAGCACGAGCACGCCGACGATCGGCAGAATGAAACGCCGCTTGGAGGGGGCCTGCGGCTCAGGAGTCTCTACGGGACGGATCTGCTTATCCGATACGTCCTGTTGCATCGCGGTTGCCATGGCGAGTCGTTTAGTTGAGCGTGTAGAAAACTAGCGAAGTTGGGTTACGGCGCCTTCGGCGTGCGCGAGCGAAACGCGCGCGAGCTGCACCGACGTGAGCACATCGACGTACTGACTACGGGCGGCGTTCAGCGACAGCGCGGCATTCACGACGTCCGCGTTGCCCGAGACGCCAGCGCGAAAACGTTGTCGCGCTTGATCCACCTCTTGTTCCGCGAGCCGCATCCGCTCGCGCGACGTGGTGATGGCTTCGCGAGCCGACGCGAGATCGAGTAGTGCACCGCGTACATCGATCGACGCCTGCTGCTCGAGGTCCTTCTTACGCACGTCGAGGTCGCGTGTGACCGCCTCCTGCTCCTGTATGCGTCCTTCACGGCGAAAGCCGTCGAAGATCGGCACCGACACCTGAAGGCCCCACGTGTACGTCGGGAGCAAGCGCGTCGAGCCCGTTTTGCCGACGACGCCGTCGTCGCCGAACGCGCTGAGGCTCGGCACCCGCTCGGAACGGATCGCCGCGACGTTCTGGCGAGCGGCGCGGATCTGCTCCTCGGCGGCGCGTAAATCCGGACGATCGCGGAGCGCGCGCGCGGTCGCGGACGCTTCATCGAGCGCCAGAGTCTCCGGGACATCTGCCGACAACGTATCCGCTAATTCCACTGGAGTGTCGAGCGTGAGGTTGAGGCTGCGGCGAAGATCGAGCTGCGCCTTGTCCCGATCGTTTCGCGCCGCGATCAACTGACTCCGCACGCCGGCCAGCTGCGACTGTGCGCGGGTGACGTCGAGTGCGACGCCGACGCCGGCCTCGAGCTGACTCTGCGCAATCGTGACGAGGTCGTGAGCGAGCGTCGAGTCCGCGAGCCGCGCCTGGACTTGCGCGTTGGTGCGGAGCACGCGGACATACGCATTCGCGGCCTGCGTCGCGGCGAGATCGCCGGCGCTCGTGACGTCCGCTTGCGCGGCGTTCGCTTGCGTCTTCGCGGTGCGCATACGCTGGACCGCAGCGTAGTCGATGATGTTCGTCTGCACGCGACCGCGCAGATCGACGGTGTTCACCGGACCGAGGACCTGACCGGCGGGGTTGAAGAGTGGAGGCTGCCCTGGTGCGGTTGGCAGCGTGATACCAAAGGTGACCGAGTTGAACGTGCGGCCACTCTGGAGCGCGTTCGCGCTGAGGTCTGGCAAGAGATCGGCGCGGGCCTGAGTCACGCGCGCTTGTGCTTCCGCGGCGCGCTGTTCGGCGCTCTGAACGCTATTGCTCTGCCGCGCGGCGCGACGCGCCGCGTCGCCGAGGGAGAGATGCACCGGCTGGCCTAACGATGGCGACGGCTCCTGCGCAACGACCGCCGGCGCGGTGGTCCCGAGGACGACCGACGCAATTACGGTGGAACGAAAGCGGATGCGATGAAGGAATTTCATTTCGATGAATGGCTGTCTCGCGCTTTTTTCGAGCCTGGCGCGGGGCGAATGGCATGGAGATAAAAATCGAGTACTTCCTCGACGACCTGCTCGTCGGTCTTGTTCGCGGTGGCCTTGAACAGGTCCCGGTGGCTGCACCACATCGCGTGCATGAGCAGTATCGGGCCGAGCATGCGGGCCGTGACGGCCGGGTCGACGTCGCGAAACTCGCCGCTGCGCACGCCACGCTCGACGATGCCCGTGACCAGGCGAAGAACGCGCTCGACCACCTCGCGTCCATAGAAACGTGCTAAATCCGGAAAATTGCTCAGCTCCGCATGAATCAAACGAAAGAGGGCCGCGAAGGTCGGCGATCGGAGAAAGCCCCAGTAGCCACGCACGAATTGCGCGAGCGTCTCGGCCGCTGATTGCTGCGCAGCGGCGGCGAGCTCGCGCTCGGCGCGCTCGATCTGTGCGACGATGGTGCTACGGATGACCTCGCGAAACAGCTCTTCCTTGTTGGGGAAGTAGAGATAGATGGTGCCCTTGGAGAGACCGGCGCGTTTGGCGATGTCTTCGAGGCGCGCGGCCGCGAGGCCTCGCTCGCCGAAGATGGCGAGGGCCGCGTCGATGATTTGTTGCGGTCGCTCTTCGGGAAGGCGTCGCCAGCGCGGTTCTTGAGAAGACGAGATCGTCATGTCCTGGTGACCGACCAGTCAGTAAGCAGACTCTGGTGTTAGTGCTCGGACTCATAGGTGCGACAGCGGGCGCTTGGCGCCTTACTTACTTACGGGTCAGTAATATCGCCGGTTTCGTGGGCCGATGCAAGGCGCCCCACCCACTCCCCGCTTTCATTAGCTTCTCGGACATGCCGAACTCCGGAACGACGGACAGCGCCGCTGCCGTACGTATCGATAAGTGGCTCTGGGCCGCGCGATTTTTCAAAACGCGATCGCTCGCCACCGATGCGGTAAACGGTGGCAAGGTCGAGCTCAATGGCCTGCGGCCCAAACCGTCGAAGGACATCAAAATCGGCGATCAACTCCGCGTGCGTGTCGGTCCGTTCATACACGCCGTGACGGTGCGCGCGCTCTCGGAGCGGCGCGGCCCCGCCGCGGCCGCGGCGCTCCTCTTCGAGGAGTCCGCGGAGAGCATTGCCGCCCGCGAGCAGTTGCGCGAACAGCATCGGTTGGCGCCGGCGGTGCATCGGGAAGAGGGCGGCCGACCAACAAAGAAAGATCGACGCGCGATGTCGGCCTTCGACGAGCGCCAGCGGCGCCGTTCTCGTTAGGGTCCGTCCAACGTACGCGCCAGGCCAACCAGACTGTCCCTGGCGATACCGTGGCCGCCCGTGTATCGAACGAGTCGATAGAGCACGTTCGCCTGGCGCAACCGCCGCTCCTCTTCCGCCACGCGATCGTCCGAGACGAATTGATCGCGCGAGCCGACGACCAACTGGAGCGACGCATGGCGAAGCGGCGCGGTGTGCGCGGAGAAATCGACGTCGGGAGGAAGCAGCCCTCCCCACAGAATGACGTCCGACGGTCGTATCGTTCCGCGCGTGACCCAGCGAGCCGCGGTCGCGGTGCCCTGGGAGAAGGCGAGGACGACGAGTCGGGGTGTCGCGCCACATCCCTTCACCGGCTCGAGCACCGCCGTCGCGAGGTCGTCGAGATAGGCGATGTAGTCCTCGATCTCGTTGTCGCGATCCTCGCGCGTCATCCACGCCGCGCCGACTGGTCGGTCCGCTGCCGGCATGGTGTCTACGGCGACGAGATAGAACTTGTTCAGCGCCTCAGGAGCGACGATGAGCCGCGTGCCGTCATCGAGCGGCTCGAATACACGAATGAATTGAGAAGCGAGCTGACCGTAGCCGTGCAAAACGAACCACACTTGCCGCGGCGAACCGTCGGCGGGACCGAGCGTGTAGTAGCGCGCCGTTCGGCGGACCGTGATGTGTCGTTCGGCAGGCATGAGCTGGATCGTAGTCGTTCACTGCGCCGGAAAACAGACGGCCGGCGAGCAACGCTCACCGGCCAATCTGAAGTATCTGTGGTTCAACTGCTATGGTCGGGGAGCTCCTCTCCGCTGGAAGCCACGTTGCAGCGTTGGATTGCGGACGTCGTCGGGAAGCTTGTTCCATTGCTGCGGCGTGAGAATGGCCTGCGCGCTCTTGATCGTAGCGAGGTAATTGTTTCGAGCTTGCTGAAGTCGGGGCTGGATATTCGGGAAGACGGCCGCCAGATCGGCACCACCCTGACCCTTCGCGAGTTGCTGCTCGACGTCGGCGATCAGGCTGTCGTTCTTCGCGGTGAGCGAATCCGCAACCGCTTGGAGACGCGTGACCTGATCGTCGGTGAGATCCAGCTTCAGCGAGTCCTTCAGCGACAGTATGGTTGTGACGGGATTCGGCGCAACGCGGTTGACGATCGTTCGAATGTCGAAGTTGCGCCCACCGCCTCCCGCCGCACGGTCGCCATTGATGCCGCGCAGCGTCCCTTCGAGTAATTGGCGCTGCCGATCGGGACCAACCTGGACGCGAGCCTGCAGCGCGACCTGGAATGGCGTTCGGATCGCCACGCGCGAAGCGGGATTGTCGCCGAACCGATCGTTTACGGTGTAGATGAATCGCTTCGCGACCGGATCGAATCCGGTGACATAGAGTAACGTCGGATCGGCGCGATTCGGCTGACCCCACCCCTTCAGGTTGTCCGCGCCGTGTAGCAGCTGATCCAACCCAGCGAGCGGATTGATCGCGCTCACGGAGATCATCAAGCGTCGCCCGAGAAACGCGCCGAGGTCGGGGCGAATGTTCGCTTGCAGATCGATCCCGGGTGTCCAGCTTCCGGTACAACTATTCCGCGCGGCAACTTCGTCGAGCTGCTTCTCGAGACAGACGCGTGCGTCGCGCGGCGCGTTGGCAAGCAGTCGCCGCATGCCGCTCGCGAGTGCGGTGTCGCTCTGAATGTTCGGATCGTTGGGATTGAAGACGAAGGCGCGATCGTTGCGCGAGCCATCTCCGTTGATGTCGCTGCCGACACGCGGCGTAAACGGCGCGCCGGACGTTAGGCGGAGGACCGACGTGATGTCGAGCCATGGCTTGACGAGCCAGGTCGTCGTCCCGACGAAGGAGTGCCGGCGCTCGAAGTCGCTCGTCGCCCATGGGAAGATGTTCGGGTCGCCCGCGGTCGTCGGCGAGCCGAAGCCGCCGCCGGCGCCGCCGCCGCCAAAGCCGCCGGCGTTATAGAACGACGACTGGTCGACCGACCGCATGAACGTATAGGACAGCGTCCAGATGATGTCGTTAGGCGTCACGCCGTTCAGGGTCGCCGTCACTTGTCCCGTGCGCGACTCCAGGCCCGACGTGACATCGAGGACCTGAGCATACTGCGGATAGAGCCTCGATGAGAGAAGACTGATGGCGCCCGTCGTCGGCACGATCGCGTTCGGGTCGATGAAAACGGGCCGGTTTCCTTCGTCCGCGAGCACGAATTGAGGCGTCGTGTTGAGGTTCAGATCCCGCACACTGTACAGATTCGTCCCCAACGCATACGAGAAGTCGATGCTCGCACCGAGACGGGCGCTCATTCTATGACTTACACCGAGCGACGCACGCCAGGACCGCGGCGCGCCGAAGTCGGGCTCGAAAACGGTGACGTTGGGCCGCTGAGTGCCGATATCCGGACCGCCCGACGCCGCGCCGTTGGCGCACGCCGTCGGAATGGTCGACGGATCTGCCGCGTACGCCGCCCAATCGGGCACGGGGACGGCGTCACCAATGCACACCAGCTGCGATTGGCTGTTGGGCAAGCCCGTCGCCGTCAATGCGGACGCGAAGAACGGAAGCGGGAACGTGCCGCGAAATTCGCCAACGCCACCGCGCAAAATGTACGGCTGCGGGCCGATGCCACTCCCCGCGCCACCAAAGCCCGCGGTGGCGTCACCACCGCGACCTCCACCACCGCCTCGACCACCACCACCGAATCCGCCCTGAGGAATCTGTCCGCCGACGCCGCCACCAAGCATCCACGTGAAGCCGAGGCGCGGACTCGCACTCACTTCGGTGGGGAACTTGTCCGTGCGTCGATCGAATAGCTGCTCGATCTCCGGGTTGTAGGCGGGATGCCCCTGGAAGGCGGATGCTTCGACCCGCATGCCGTATGTGACCTGCAACGCACGGCTGTGCCGCCACGTGTCGCCGAGATAGATCGCGCTATTGAGCCCTGAGCCCGTGCGCGCCGTCGGCATCAGCGATCGTGTGAACATCGACGGCGTGTTGGTTTCAAGATCGCTCAATGAATTGAAGAGGAACGTTCCGTCGCTGTTGAAGGCATTCATCGACGAGAAGCTCGTTATGTTCACGAGGCCGCCGAGCTTGAAGCGATGGGACGCGTCGTCGGAGAGCCACGAGACTTCGTCGCTCGCCTCGAATTGGCCGTTCGCGCCGTCGGTCGGGAGACCGGAGTTGCCGCCAAAATCGAGTTGCGTCACGGCGACCGTGGTGTCGCTGAACGCCGACGTCACCGTGACGCGGCCTTCCGGATCGACGAGATACGGATTCGCGGCGTTGAGATTGCGCATGTACGTCCCGCGAACCTCGTTCAAGAAATTGCCGAATACTGACGACAGCGCGAGCATGCCGCCGCCGCCGCCCGTGTGCTGGATGCCGCCATGACTCGGCAACGCGAACGCCGACGTGCGAAACGCTTCTTGCAGCGATCCCTGCCAGTTGCCGCGCAACATGAGTGAATGATCATCATTCACGTGATAGTCGACGCGGAGGAGGGCGGTGCCATTGTCCGACTCGCGATCATCGGGAATGGACGGCACCGTGAGCGGGATGCCATATCCGTCGATCAGACTCTGAAAGTGCGAGGCCGAATCGGGCTGCATGCCCAATCGTTCGAGCGTGAGGGGATCCGCGCCGGTGATCGTCTGCAGTGGATCGAGCCGGCGGCGGACCTGGAACGCGCCGAAGTAGAACAGCTTGTCCTGAATGATCGGTCCGCCGATGCCGCCGCTCAACTGATGCTGTGTGTATCCCTGGCCGAAGGTCGTCGGCGTCGTCTGATCCGTCGCCCATTCGAGGTGTGGATCGCGGAGCGCGTAGCTGAAGGAGCCGGCCAGCTGATTCGTGCCGCCGCGCGTCGTCGTCGCCACCTGACCGCCGGTGAATTGCCCGCGCGCAACGTCGTAGGTGTTCGTGATCACGCGCGTCTGCCGCACGGCTTCGGTCGGCACGTTCGTCCCGCCCATGAAGCTCAAGCCATCGAGCGTCACCTGGTTCTGATCAGGCCGTTGGCCAGCGACGGAGAAACCGGCGGCAGTCGTATCGTTGCCCGTGATCGCGACGACGCCCGGCGTCAGCGCCGCGAGCGCGGCGAGATCGGTGGGATCGATCGGCAAACGTTGCAGCTGTTCACCTGTTAGCGTTCGCTCAACTGAACCGGGTCCCGGGCGGTCGCCCTGCCCCGTCGGCACGCTGCTGCGTACGACGACCGGCCCGAGCTGCGCCGCTGCCGGATCCAACTTCACGTCAGCGACGAGACGATCCTCGTCTGCCTGTCGCGCGAGTGTGAAGGTCGTCGGCGCGTAGCCGAGGAAACGAATCGTTATCCGGTACGAGCCGCCGCCATCCGGAAAGAGAATCGTGTACTGTCCCTTCTCGTTCGTCGTGCGCGAACGCGTCACGCCCGTCTCGACCGACATCGCGTCGACACGAGCACCGACTATGGGCGTACCATCTTTCGACGTGATGTGGCCCGTGATGATGTCGGTCGTGCTTCCGACTTGCGCGCGCACATCGCGTGGCAAAGCGCCAATAGCTAGCAGCGCGACAACGACAACGAGTGCGGTGGACAACCAGTGAGAACGATGCAGAGTCATACGCATTTGCTGACGAAGTTCGAACAGTAGCAACATCTCGAAGTGAGATGTGATTCGACGTGTCGAGGCGCCGTGCTGTTA
>DATBBP010000085.1:0-6816 GCA_036270935.1 Gemmatimonadaceae bacterium | reverse complement strand
CTCCTTGAGCCACAGATCCTTCGCGACGAGAACGCCAATCACGTCGTCGAGTGACTCATGGTACACAGGGTAGCGCGAGTAGCGCTCGACGCGCATCAGCTGCCACACCTCGTTCTCGGTTGCCTCGACAGGGATCGCGATGATGTCGGTCCGGGGCCGCATGACGTCTCGCGCGCGCTTCTCGTGAAAATCGAAAACGCCGGCGAGCATCAGGCTGTCGGATTCGTCGAGCGCGCCCTGCGCACGCGACTGCATGACGAGTAACCGAAGCTCTTCTGGCGAGTGCGCGGGCTCGACGGATCGCGATCGTCGCACGCCGAGCAGGCGCAGCACGCCGCTGGCCGCGGCGTTGAGCAAGGCAACGAAGGGCGACATGATCACTGAGAAGCCAATCAACGGCCTCACGATGAGCGTGCTCGTTCGTTCGGGACTAGCGAGCGCGATACTTCTCGGAGTCAGCTGGCCGAGCACGATGTGGAGGAAGGCGATTATGACGAACGCGGTGATCGCCGCGGCGGTCGTGTGCACCTCGGCGGCGGGGATCGACCAGCCGAATCGCGTCAGGACGTTGTCGATGAGGACCGCGATCGCGTCCTCGCCCAGCCAACCCAAGGCGAGCGAAGCGAGGGTAATGCCGACCTGCGTGACTGAGATGTAGCGGTCGAGATCCTTGAGGGTTCGTTCGACCAGTTTCGCTCCACGATCGCCTGCTGCGATTCGGTTCTCGATGCGGCTCCGGCGCGTCGCGACCAGTGCGAACGCGGCCGCGACGAAGAACGCATTGATGAAAATGAGCGCGAAGACGACGAGGAGACGCGTCGCGATACCGGTCGCGCCAATATCCTCGGCGCCATTTGGCCCGGCGGCGATTGCAGCCCCGAAGACGAAGCCCGGCAACACGCTAGCCATCAGCGCCGCGGCGTTATTGGAAACCCGCGCCAGCCGTGATCGTCAACAGGCATAGCAGAATGCAATACTCCGGACGGCTCGCTGCGTCTGGCACTTTGCAACGGTCTCATCCCACCTCGTCGGTCGTGCCCGCACTGCAACCGGTCCCAGTCCAAACGCCGTCAGCGCCAACGCCCGTTCCTTCCGTCGCGGCTCCTTCGCATTCCCAGCACCCAGCGCTGGAAGCGATGCTGGATCCCCGCCGGTTGTTGCGATGGGTGTACATAGGCCGCATCTCGGTGGCCACGGCGATTTTCGCCGCGGCGGTATTCGTTTGGACGCGCGAAGACACCGATACGCACAAGTTGCTCGTCGCCTCACTCGCCTTCGCGCTCGCCACTGGCGTGACCGCGCTGTCGGCATGGTACAGCGAAATATATCAAAAGGCGCTCCAGCCGACCTTTTTCTATTTGCAATCGACGTTCGACCTGCTGCTTGTGACAGCGGTCGTTCATGTTACCAGCGGAAGCACGTCGCAATTCGCCGCGCTCTATATCCTCATCATTGCAACGGCGAGCCTTCTACTCCCGGTGGGTGGCGGATTGCTCATCGCCGCCTTGGGCAACGTGTTATATGTCGCCGACACGGTGCTGATTTCCCGCGCCTCGCTCACGCCGGCCGTGTGGTTGCAGCTCGGCGTTTTCGTCAGCGTCGCGTTGGGCAGTGCTTACCTCGGGGCGCAATTGCAACGCGCGGGGGCGGGCAAGGAACGACTCGTCGCTCAACTCCAGGCCGCGCGTCTGCAAGCGGACGAGATTCTTCGCAACATCCGCAGCGGCGTGATCACGGTCGACTCGGGTGGTCGCTTACTATATGTGAATCCGACCGCCGAGCAATTGTTAGGCGCGAGCCTGCGATCGCACATTGGCGAGCCGATTCTCGGACGCATCGGCGAGATCGCACCGGAGCTGTCCCAGGCGCTCGAGCGATCGGTGAAGCATCAGATTCGCACGACGCGAGCGGAAGGGCTCGTGTCGACGGTGCTTCGGCGATTTCCGATCGGCGTCACCACGACATACACCGATGGCGAAGCGGGCGACCTCGATCGCACCGCGACGGCGATCTTCCAGGACATCTCGGATCAGAAGCGGATCGACACGCTGCGCCTTCGCGCCGAGCGGCTGGAGGGTATCGCGGAGCTCAGTGCGTCGCTGGCGCACGAGATCAAGAATCCGCTCGCATCGATTCGATCGGCGGTCGAGCAGCTCGGACAGATGCCGAGCACGAGTGACGATGAACGAACGCTCACGGGCCTGGTCGTGCGTGAGTCCGACCGGCTCTCGCGGCTTCTGTCCGAGTTCCTCGATTTCGCCCGCGTTCGTGTGGCCCGGACGCGACCTATCGACATGGGTGAGGTCGCGCGGCACGCCGCACGTCTCGCCGAAGCGCGACCGGAGCGCAAAGACGTACGCATCGTCTGCGAGACGCCGGAGCGAGTCTCGCTCATCGTCGACGGCGATGACGACCTGTTGCACCGCGCTGTCTTCAACCTCGTACTGAACGCGGTGCAGGCATCGCCTAACGGCGGCGTCGTGCACGTCGATGTCACGCCCGGGTCGTTCGACCCGCTCCCGGTCGGCGTCGCGTTCGACGCCGGCACGGTGGCGCTCCGCGTGCGCGACGCGGGTGCCGGCATTCCGGTCGCTATTCGCGATCGGCTCTTCGATCCCTTTTTCACCACGAAGCCCGGCGGCAACGGCCTCGGACTCGCCGTCGTCCAGCGCGCGATCGAGGCCCACCGGGGCCTCGTCTTCGTCGACAGCGGCGGCAACGGTACGCGATTCACCATCGTTCTTCCTCGCACTCAACCCGTGAGAGCGGGCGGCGTGTTGGATACGCCACCCGCCTCGACGCCGATCATTCGCAGCGCCTAACGCTATCGGAGCGACTCGTGACCGACTCATCGAATGGCAAACCGACCGTCCTCGTGGTCGATGACGAATCGGGAATTCTCGATTCGCTGAACATTCTCCTCCGCAACGAGGGCTTCACGCCACTGCTCGCTCAGGGCGGCAAGCGCGGGCTCGAACACCTGCTCGCGACCACGCCGGACATCGTGCTCACGGACATTCGGATGCCCAATGTCACCGGCGTGGAGATTCTCGCCGCGGCCAAGCAGCGCGACGCCGATTGTCCAGTGATTCTCATGACGGCTCAGGCGACCCTCCAATCCGCGATGCAAGCGGTCAACGAAGGCGCCTTCTATTACATCCAGAAGCCGTTCCGCAACGACGAACTAGTCGCCATCCTGCGGCGCGCGGCGGAACACCGGAAATTGCGTGTCGAAAACAAATCGCTCAAACAAGAAATCCGGCGGCGTGAGCGAAATGGAACAACACGGCCCGTCGGCAGCAGCAAGAATTGGCTCGAGGTGCTCCGCCTCGCCGAGACCGTCGCTCCGACGGAATCGACGGTGCTCATTCAGGGTGAATCTGGTACGGGTAAGGAAGTCGTTTCTCGTTATATCCACGATCTCTCCAATCGAGTGGAAGGACCGTTTCTCTCGATCAATTGCGGGGCGCTTCCGGAAGGGCTTCTCGAGAGTGAGCTGTTTGGCCACGTGAAAGGCTCCTTCACGGGTGCAGTAAAAGACAAGGAAGGTCTCTTCACCGCCGCGGCGACGGGCACGTTCTTTCTCGACGAGATCGGCGAGACGACGCCAGCGACGCAGATCAAGCTGCTCCGCGTACTGCAACATCGAGAAGTCATTCCCGTCGGTGCCACCGAGGCCATTCCGATCGATACGCGTCTCATTGCGGCGACGAATCGCGATTTGGAAGAGGAGATCAAATCGGGAAACTTCCGGACGGATCTCTACTACCGGTTGAACGTCATCGCCTTACACCTACCGCCGTTGCGTCAGCGCGCCGACGACATTCCCGTGCTCGTTGAGCATTTTCTACATCGAATTGCTGAAACGCGCAATGAACCGCTGAAGGTGCTCGCCCCCGGCACGCTCGAGGCGCTCCAGGAATACCAATGGCCCGGTAACGTACGCGAGCTCGAGAACGCGCTCGAGCGTGCTGCGATTGTCACCACCGGCAGTGACATCACCATCGCCGCATTGCCGGAGCGCGTGACGCAGCGCAAGGCCGAGCCGCTCGTCTCGCCGCGCACGCCGCCGAATCCGACGCTCGAGGCGGTGGAGCGCGCGTACATCCTTTGGGTGCTGCAGAGCGAGGGTGGTAACAAGTCGCGAGCCGCCGAGGTGTTAGGCATCGATCCGTCGACGTTGTACCGCAAGCTCTCGCGCTACGGAGTCGAAGCCGCGTGAGTGCTGCCGCATCCATTGCCGTCGGCACGACGCCGGACGCACGGGACGAGCCGTTTCGCCTTGCTCAGGCGCTCCGCGCGTATGCACCGCTGCTCGCGGCCGCACTCGTGTGCGCGGTCGCGGCATCTCTCGTCGCGCCGTATCCCGTCGGCATCTTCCACGACGATGGCGTCTACCTCGTACTCGCCAAGTCGATCGCCACCGGCAACGGGTATCGATACTTGCACCTGCCAGGCGCACCGATTGCGACGCACTACCCGCCGGCGTACCCGCTGCTCCTTGCGGTGCTGTGGGAGCTCGCGCCGCGCTTTCCGGCGAACCTAACGATTATCCTCCTCGCGAACGCGGCCTTGCTCGGATTGGTCGCCTGGGGAAGCGCGCGCTTTCTGATCAGTCATCTCGAGTGGTCGCCATTCGCTGCAACTACGTTTGCGCTCGTCGCGACGCTATCGCTTCCACTCATCCAGCTCACGACGCTGGTCCTGTCGGAGATCACCTTCCTCGGCATTCTCTTTCTGGTGCTGACGAGCGCGGAACGGTGCGTCGCCTCGAGGGGCAGTCCCCTCCAGGATTTTGTTCTTGGCGCGGCCGCGGGCGGGCTTGTCCTCGTCCGCGCCCACGGCGTCGTGCTTGTCGCGGCCCTGGCGCTCGTTCTCGCTTCGCGTCGACAATGGCGGCGCGTGGGTCTCAGCGTTGCCGGCGCTGCGATGGTGATCGCGCCCTGGCAGCTCTGGGTAGCCATTCACGATGCCGCGCTGCCGGCCACATTGCGCGGGAGTTACGGCTCGTACACGTTGTGGTTCGCTTCAGGGGTCGCCGACGGCGGTCTGATGTTCATTGGACGAACGATCGCTCGCAACGCCGGCGAAGCAGCGGCCATTCTCGCCGACCGCTTCGCTCCGTGGCATCCCGGCATGCTGAGGCTGATGCCGCTGACGTTCGCGCTCACGCTCCTCGCTCTCGGCATCATTCGGTTATGGCGGCGTACGCCCGTTACGGTTGCCTTCCTGCTCGCGTACATCGCCATCACACTGATCTGGCCCTACACGCCCTGGCGCTTCCTCTGGGGCATCTGGCCATTCGTACTCCTGCTTGCGGTCGAGGGCGCCGGAACAATCGTGCGATGGGATCCAGCCCGGCGCCCCATGCAAGTCGTTAGGCATTGCCTCTTTGCCGCGCTAGCGCTGCTCGGCCTCGGCCTCGCGCGCGCCGAAGTCGTTGCGTACCGCGATCGTGCCTGGGCGTCGCCGATTCGCGACGCGACGCGGAGCATCGCACCGGCCATGCGCTGGATCAGCCAGAACACGAACCCACACGAAACGGTGATCGCAGACGCCGAGCCGCTCGTCTACCTGTTCACCGCCCGGCCCGCGATGCCTCCCGTCGCCTTTACCGCCGCCGAATACGTAACGCCGCGCGACCAGACGGCCGACGCCGCCGCGCTCGGTGCTCTCGTGAGGCAATTTCCCGTACGGTATGTCGTGACGGTCGTGCCCTCGACCATCGCGGCGGCGCGCTCGCTCGAGCATCCGGCGTCTCCGGGTACGATTGCTCTGCGCGAAATCGACGCGGTGCCGGGAGTCGCGGTCTTCTCCGTCATCCGACTGGGACCACCTGGCAGCGAGCCTCCAAGCCGATGATGAGTCGAGTGACGCTGTATCTGGTGAACGACAGCGGGCGAGACCGATGACGGGCGCCATCGCCACGATTCCTTCGACCGCCAAGCTCACTGCAGCGCGAGCCGTCCCGGCGTGGCTTGTGTCCGTGCTCGTCGGTGCCGTCGTGTTTGGTGTTGGCGCGATGATCGTCGATGGACTTCCTGTTGGTGCCGCCCACGACGACGGCATGTACGTCATCCTCGGCAAAGCGCTCGCGACAGGGCATGGCTATCGCTGGCTGCATGTGCCCGGAGCGCCGCCCGCAACTCACTTTCCGCCGGGCTATCCGGCGGTGCTCGCGCTTCTCTGGTGGCTGTTCCCGGCGTTTCCGGCAAACGTCATCGTGTTCAAGCTCGCGAACGCGCTCTTCATGGGCGTGGCCGCAAGCGGCTGCTTCTGGCTCGTGCGATCGCGATTCGAGATGTCAGATGTCGGCGCGGCAGGGTTCGCGATCGTTGCGACGTTAGGCATTCCGACGCTGACGCTGAGTGCGCTCGTGATGTCGGAGCCACTGTTCCTCGCGCTGCTCCTGCCAACGCTCCTGTTGGCTGAGCGTGTCGCCAACGATGAATCGAATCGAATCCGTGATGTCGTCGCGCTGGCGTTGCTCATCGGTGTCGCAACACTCGTGAGAACGCATGGCATCGCTTTGATTGGGGCTGTCGCGCTGATGCTTGCGTCGCGCCGCCGTTTTCGTACCGCGGCGCTATTCATGGCCATCGTACTCGTGCTTCTGCTGCCCTGGCAGATTTGGGTCGCGACACACGCCGGTGTCGTGCCGATGACGATGAGGGGGAACTATGAGTCGTACAGCGCATGGTTCTCGTCTGGATTGAAGGCAGACGGCTTCGCACTGATCGTGCGCACGGTGCCGCAAACGAGCCGAGACATCGCGACGATGTTCGAGGTCTTCGCCGCTCCCGGCATGCCCATGCC
>DATBBP010000084.1:0-3594 GCA_036270935.1 Gemmatimonadaceae bacterium | reverse complement strand
CCGACGAAGAAGGCGATCACGGCCGTGAGCGCGACGGTGACGAGCGTAAAACGCCGCGACATGTCAGTGGATTAAGTATAAGCGTTCAAGAACGCCAAAAACTGCGCCTCGTCCATGCGGTCGACTCCGAGCTTTTCCGCCTTTTCCAGTTTGCTCCCGGCCTCCGCTCCGAACACCACGCACGTCGTCTTCTTGCTGACCGAGCTCGAGACTTTCGCGCCGAGACGCTCGAGCGCGGCAGTGGCCTCCTCGCGCGACATCGCACTCAGCGTACCGGTGAGGACATACGTCTTCCCCGACAGGGGTCCGGGCTGATCGCTCGGCTCCGGCGCCTGGCTCTCCATGTTCACGCCGACGCCCTTCAGCTTCTTTACGAGCTCTTGATTCGCAGGTTCCTCGGCAAACGCCCGCACGGACGCGGCAACGACCGGCCCGATCTCCGCCACGGACTGGAGCGCCTCGATCGACTCGGTCATCAGCCGTTCCATCGACCGAAATTGTCGGGCGAGCGTAGCCGCGGCCTTCTCGCCCACGTGGCGGATACCGAGGGCATAGATCAGCCGCGATAGATCGTTCGCCTTGCTCCGCTCCAGTTGCGCGACCACGTTGCGGCCAACCTTGCCTAGTTTCCGTGGCACGGCGCGCTCGGACTTCGGTTCCTTGGGCGCTACGACGAGTGTTTCGAGTTGTTCAGGCGTCAGCGCATAGAGGTCTGCGTAGTCGTGGACGAGTCCCTGCTCGATCAACTGATCGACGAGCGAGGCACCGAGCCCCTCGACGTTCATCGCCGTGCGCGAGGCAAAGTGCTCCAGGCTGCGCCGGATGCGCGCCGGACACGACGTGTTTTCGCAGCGCCAGACCACCGCTTCCTCGTCGCGCTGGAGGAGGCTGCCGCACTCCTTGCAGTGCGTCGGCATCTGCCACGGCTCGCCGCGCGGGATACCGTCGGGGTGCGGCAGGATCGCCTTGACGACCTTCGGGATCACGTCGCCGCCCTTCTCGATCAGCACGCGATCGCCAGGACGCAGATCCTTCCGCGCGACATCCTCCGCGTTGTGCAGCGTCGCCATCGAGATAGTGCTCCCGGCAAGCTTCACCGGCTCGAGCACGGCATAGGGCGTGACCGCGCCCGTGCGGCCGACGTTCACCTCGATGGCGATCAACGTGGTCGTCGCCTGTTGGGCGGGAAACTTGAAGGCGGTCGCCCAGCGCGGGAACTTCGCCGTCGCACCGAGTCGCTCGCGCATCGCGAGGTCGTCCACCTTGATGACGACGCCGTCGGTCTCGAATTCGAGCGCCCGCCGCTTTTCGCTCCATTCCGCGCAGAACGCCACGACCTCGTCGATGTTCGCGCAGCGCCTCCAGTGCGGTTCGACGGGAAGGCCCCACGCCGCCAATGCGGTCAGACTCTCCCCATGATTCCGGTAGCGTCCGGCTTCAGCCGGACCGTCGCCCCCAACCAACTGATACACGAACGCGCCCATGTTGCGCTTCGACACCAGCGACGGCTCCAGATTCCTCATCGTCCCGGCCGCCGTGTTGCGCGCGTTGGCGAACAGCGGCTCCCCCGCGTCTTCGAGCTCGCGGTTGATGCGTTCGAACGATGCTCGCGGCAGGAAGACCTCGCCGCGGATCTCGATGCGATCGCCGGGCGGCGGCATCGCTCCGGCAGTCGTGCGCAGGGACAATGGAATCGCGCGAATCGTGCGGACGTTCGACGTGACATCCTCGCCGCGCGACCCGTCGCCGCGGGTGGCGCCGCGCAGCAATCGGCCGTGCTCGTAGGTGAGGGCAATGCTCAGCCCGTCAATCTTCAATTCGGCGACATAGGCGACGGCAACATCCGGCGTCGTGTCCTGGGACGCGCCCGGCGAGCCCGCGGGAACCCGCCCGCCGGCCCGCAACCCTCTGCGAACGCGCTCGTCGAACGCCCGCAGCTCGTCTTCGTTGTACGCGTTGTCGAGGCTGAGCATCGGCACCACGTGTTCGACCGTCTCGAAACCCTCGACGGCACGGCCGCCGACGCGCTGCGTCGGCGAGTCGCGGGTGACGAGTTCGGGATGCTCCGCCTCGATCCGCTCGAGCTCGTGCAGGAGACGATCGAATTCCTCGTCGGAGACTTCGGGATCGTTGTGAATGTAGTACCGCTCCTCGTGATGTCGAATGGCATCGCGCAGTTCGCGGACGCGCGTCTCTGGCTGAGTCACAGGCCCATTTGAACCACGAAGGCTCGAAGCACACGAAGGCGCACGAGGAAGAACAACCTAGATCTTCTTCGGGTAGTCGTCGTGTCTGCGTGTCTTCGTGGTTGCATTTGTCTTACCCGGACACGGGACAGTCTGGCGGACCGTCGAGCGGCGCGCCGAGCAGGCCGCCGGCCACATCCGCGGCCACCCGATAGGCCGGCGAGCCAAACAACACGAGCCGCACGAGGCGCAGTGAACGCGCTCGCGACGCGTGCGCGCGAATGGTCGCAATCATCAGGTGCGCGCACCGATCGATCGGAAATCCCCCGACACCGGTCCCGAATGCCGGGAACGCGATCGAGGTGATGTGGTGGCTCTCCGCCAGATCCAGACTGCTTCGCGTCGCGCGTTCGATGATCGCCGCGGACGTGCGCAGATCCTGCCCCATGACCGCCGCGTGAATCACGAATCTGGCCGCAAGATGACCGCCCGACGTGATGACGCACTCGCCCGGCTCGACCGGACCTTGGGCCATGGCTTCGGCCTCGATCGACGGTCCGCCGCGCGCCTTGAGCGCTCCGGCAACACCCGCCCCCATCCAGAACAGATTATTCGCGGCGTTCACGACCGCGTCGGTCTGTTCAGCGGCCAGGTCGCCGTCGGCAATCTCGATCGTGAGGGGCGGCACACGGAAGGCGATCATGGAAACGCAGATTGCTAAATGCAAATTGCTAATTCAATTAGCAATCTGCAATTTGCATTCAGCATTTATCGATCTCTTGACAGTACATAGTCTGGCAGTGCGAGCAGAGCGTCGCGTTCCGCGCTGGGTGGAAAGGAATACAACGGCTTCTTCGCCCGCTCGGCGAAATCCACGGCACGGCGGTACGCGTAGTCGATTGACGCGTGCTCTTTCAGGCAGCGCAGCAGCTCGTGCCACTGCTCGGGCGTGGCGTTGCGGGCGGCAATGATATCGCGGATGATCTGCGGTCCCGGACCGCCGTTGGCGTGGGCCTGCAGATGGATCAGCGGCAGGGTGACCTTGCCCTCGCGCAGGTCGCTGGCGATCGGCTTTCCCACGGCGTCTGCGTCGCCGGTGAAGTCGAGCAGGTCGTCTACCAACTGGAACACCATGCCGAGATTGAACCCGTACTCCTGCAGCGCCTGCTCGTGCTCACTCGACACCTTACCGAGCATCCCGCCAATCTGCGCGCAGCCACCGAACAGATACGCCGTCTTACGGCGCATGATGTCGAAGTGCTCTTCCTCGGTGATGTCCGCGTCGCCGTTTTTCGTGAGCTGGTAGAGCTCGCCTTCAATCATCCGCAGCGTGACGTCGCACAGGTTGCGGATGATTTCGAGCTCGTCGTGCGTGAGCGCCATCGCCATCGATTTGATGTAGAGATAG
>DATBBP010000083.1:0-3732 GCA_036270935.1 Gemmatimonadaceae bacterium | reverse complement strand
CGCACCTCGTTCCCTCCCCACTAGCTCATGCGCACGAGACTCCTCCTCCTGATTCTGTGCAGCACTCTGGTAGGTTGCGGTGATCGAGAAGGTGCGTCGTCGGGATCGGCGACGACGGGTGGTACTCTCGTGATCTCGGCTCCCGGTGATGCGGCGACGATCTTCCCGCCATACACGTTCGATCAGGTCGGCCGCGGCGTACAGGACCAGCTCTATGACCGGCTTGCCGATATCGGCGACGATCTGAATACCATCGGCGACAAGGGATTCACGCCGCGTCTCGCCGACCGATGGGAGTGGTCGCGCGACTCGATGTCTGTAGCGTTCCACCTCAATCCGCGCGCTCGGTGGCACGACGGACAGCCGGTTCGCGCGAACGATGTGCGCTTCAGCTACCGCACCTTCACCGACCCGAAGGTCGGATCGAACGTGACGATCTCGACGACCGACTCCGTGTCTGTCCGCGATTCCTTGACAGCTGTCGTGTGGTTCAAGCAGCGACGTCCGGAATCGTTTTACGATTTTGTCTACCAGATCTACATCCTTCCGGAGCACTTACTCAAAGACATCCCGCCCGATCAGCTCCGCACGTCCGACGTCACTCGAAAGGGCATCGGCTCCGGTCGGTTCCGCCTCGCGCGCTGGGATGCTGGCCGACGCCTCGAGCTCGTCGCGGACACGGCAAACTATTTCGGCCGCGCCAAGCTGGATCGCGTGATCTGGAGCATCGTGCCCGACGCTGGCGCCGCACTCGCGCAGTTGCTCGGCGGACAGGCAGACCTGCTCGAACTCATTCCACCAGACCAGGTGCACCTCGTCGATAGCAGCAAAGCCGATCGATCGATCTCATATCCGAACCTGCAGTACGCATTTCTGGGCTTCAATCTCGTCGATCCCAAGAACTCCGCGCGACCGCATCCGCTCTTCGGCGATCGTCAGTTGCGTCGTGCCCTTTCGATGGCGCTCGATAGGAAGGCGATGCTGCAGAACGTATTCGGCTCGCAAGGCAGACCGTCCTATGGGCCGTTTCCGCGAACTATTTCGTTCGCTGATACGACCCTTCGCCTGCTCCCGTACGGCGTGAATGCCGCCAAGGCCCTGCTCGACTCCGCGGGCTGGCGTGAGTCCTCGCCCGGCGGCATACGACAAAAGAACGGGATGCCGCTGCGCTTCTCGCTGACGCTTCCCATCTCGAGCCGGATTCGTGTTGCGTACAGCGTGCTGATTCAAGAGCAGCTTCGCCGAGTCGGCGCGCAGGTCGATCTCGAGCAGCTGCAGGCGAATGCGGCGGGCAAGAAGATGTTCGACCGCAGCTTCGACATGATGCTCATCGGGCTGTCGACGGACCCGAGTCCAAGCGGCTACAAGCAGCAATGGGGCTCATCTGGTGTCCCGCCAGCCGGCCAGAACTTTACGGGCTACGCGAACCCGGCGTACGACGCGCTCTTGGATAGCGCTGTCGCCACGTTCGACATTCCGAAACAGCGCGCCTTCATGCGGAAAGCGTTCCAGATCCAAATCGATGACGCGCCCGCGGTCTGGCTGTACGATCCGAACACGATCATGGGCATTCAGCGGCGACTTCATCCCGCGGCGTTTCGCGCCGACAACTGGGCGACGCATCTCGCCGACTGGACGATCCCGCCTAACGAACGGATCGACCGCGACCGCATCGGTCTCGGTGGTAGCACCCCATGAATCGAGGTTGAGTGCGGCGGTATATCGCCGCCCGTCTCCTGCAATCGGTGATCGTCGTCCTGCTCGTGACGACGATCAGTTTCTTCCTCGTTCGTCTCGCGCCCGGCGATCCGTTCTCGTTCGTCGGCGACTTCACGATGAGCGCGACCGTGCGCGACCAGCTCCGGGCGCAGTTCGGTTACGACAAGCCGATGATCGAGCAATTCGCTTTGTTCCTCGGGAACGTCGCGCACGGGCGGTTAGGGTATTCGCAATCGATGCACCGCTACGTCGGGGACGTGCTCATCGACGTGCTGCCGCGCACGCTGCTGTTGATGGGCGTCGCTCTCGTTCTCGCCTTCGTGATTGGTGTCGCTGCAGGCGCGCTGCAGGCACTGCGTCGCCAATCGTGGCTCGACCGCGCACTCTCGGGCGTGCTGCTGCTGTTCTATTCGATTCCGGATTTCTGGCTGGCGCTGATGGCACTCCTCGCCCTGGCCTACTGGCTGCCGATATTTCCGGCCGGCGGCATGATCGACCAGGTCATGCACGATTACATGTCGTTAGGTGGGCGTGTCCGTGACATCGCGGCGCATCTCATTCTGCCGTCGATCACACTCGCGCTGCTCACCGCCGCCGGCATCGCGCGGTACCAGCGCGCGGCCCTCCTGGACGTGCTGCCACAGGACTTCGTGCGCACTGCACGTGCCAAGGGCCTCGGGGAGGGCCGCGTCGTGTTGAAGCATGCGCTTCGCAACGCCTTGCTTCCCGTGATCACGCTCATCGGGTTGATGCTGCCGGCGCTCGTTGGCGGGGCGTTTTTTATAGAGAAGGTTTTCGCCTGGCCTGGCATGGGTTACGTAGCCGCCAATGCGATCGCCGCCCGGGATTATGATCTCGTCACGGGAAGCGTCATCGTCGGCGGAATCATGGTCACGATCGGCAGCCTCCTCGCGGACCTACTGTATGCGGTCGCCGACCCGCGTCTCCGCGCCCGCTGAGCGGCTCGCCGCCGCTACGCTCGCGTCGTCGGTGACGATGCGGAAGGCGCCCGATGTGCTGTCGCGTCCACACCGAACGAGGAAGTTGTGGTGGTCGTTGGCATTGATCGCTCTGCTCTGCCTCGTCGCGCTCTTTGCTCCCGTTCTCGCCCCGCACAATCCCAACGCCCAGCTCGACATCATCAATCTCAAGAATCATCCGCCGTCGCTCGCGTACCCGTTCGGGACGGACCAGTACAGCCGCGACTTGCTGAGCCGAATGCTCTTCGGTGCCCGCATTTCGCTCTCGGTCGCAATGCTCGCGGTGTTGCTCGCGGCGACGGTTGGGACCGCGTATGGACTCATCGCTGGATACGCGGGCGGCCGCATCGACGCGATCATGATGCGGCTTCTCGACGCATGTCTCGCGATTCCACGTGTGCTGCTGCTCGTTGCGGTTCTTTCGCTCTGGAGTCCCGTTCCCCTCGTCACGCTGATTCTCGTCATTGGCTTCACCGGATGGTTCGAAGTCTCGCGACTCGTCCGCGCCGAAGTACTGGCCGTCATGCAGCGAGAATACGTCCTCGCGGCACGCGCCCTTGGCACGCGGGGCTCGCGCATCGTTTGGCGACACGTGCTGCCGAATGTCCTCACACCCGTTCTTGTCGCTGCGACGCTCGCCGTGGGGAATGTGATCATTCTCGAGGCGGGGCTCTCTTACCTCGGAATTGGCGCACGCGCACCGACCGCCAGCTGGGGATCCATTTTCTTCGACGGCAGCGATGCGTTCCAGGCGACATGGTGGATCGTGCTCTTTCCTGGGCTGGCGATCCTCATCACCGTATTGGCCTTCAACACCTTCGGCGCCGCCTTGCGCGACGCGCTCGATCCGCATCAGCTTGCGGGCGACAAGACCCCGTGACGACGACTCACGCATCCCGCATGGCCGATCCTCTCCTGCAAATCGAGAATCTGCGCACTTTCTTCTACGGCGATGCGGGCGTGTCGCGAGCCGTGGATGGGATCAGCTTCTCGATTGGAGCCGGAGAGACCATCGGACTCGTTGGCGAGTCGG
>DATBBP010000082.1:0-2011 GCA_036270935.1 Gemmatimonadaceae bacterium | reverse complement strand
GATGAGCAGCGTCGCGAAGGCACGCTCGTGCAGCAGACTGGCGACCCGCTTGTTCCGCGAGCTGAAGCGACTGCTGCCGCTGCCGTGTGCGAAGAGGACTACGGCGCGTGCGTGAAGGGGAAGGCTCAAGTCGCCATCGAGTGTGACTCGTCCCGCCTGAACCGTTACGGGTCTCTCCTCGACTGCCAGGGCCGCCGCAGATCGTGTCATCGTTTATTCCTCCCAACTCATCGCCTGGGCACCGTGCGCGCCGCCGCGCGCTCCAGGAGATCGTGCACCTCTTCGTCGTCCGTTTGTTCGAAGTTCTGATACCAGAGTCCGACAGCATAGAACGGCTCCGGCATCTCGAGGCAAACGAGATTATCGGCGAGTTTAGCAATCGCGGCACAAGTTTCCGGGGCGCCGACAGGCACGGCGACGACGATTTCTCGCGGACTCTCCTCGCGCAACGCGGCGATCGCGGCGCGCATGGTCGAACCAGTGGCGAGCCCATCGTCGACGAGAATTACCACCCGATCCGCGACGACCGGATGCGGACGATCGTCGCGGTAAAGTTGCTCGCGGCGCTCGAGCTCGAGGCGCTCGCGCTCGCTAATTCGGTCCAGCATGTCCGCGTCTACGCCATACGCCCGCAAGACGGACTCGTCGACAACGCGCACGCCACCGCTTGCGATTGCACCGATTCCGAACTCTTCGTGCCCTGGAAGGCCGAGCTTTCGAACGATGAACACATCCAGGGGCGCGTCGAGCGCCATGGCGATCTCGAACGCGACTGGCACGCCGCCACGGGGCAGCCCAAGCACGAGCACGTCGCTACGAGCCGCATATCGCAGCAGCTCGGCGGCCAACTGTCGGCCTGCACCCGTGCGGTTCAGAAAGCGCTCAGCCCTTCCCCATTTACCAGCGTGTGCCCTAGTACAGCCTACGCCATTCCAACCGCGTAGTCGATTAGCCATCGGTCGGCATTCGGTCAGCAAGTCTCGGACGCGCCTCCGGACGATACCCGACAGGCCCTCCAGCAGTCTCTACCTAGTGCATCCATGAGCCGGCATTCGATCGATGACCAACGTCAGCACTCTCCTTTCCGACGCAACGCTTGCCCGGACCCGTCGCATTCCGACGGTCCGGGCCCTGGCGACGCTTGGGCGTGTTACGCGTCATGGTGTCGAGGCCATCGGAGGCAGCGCCCGCTTCGCTGTAAGGACATTAGGAGCGATTCGCGACATTCGCACCTGGGGCCCCTCAGCGACGCTCCATATGCGCCGGCTTGGCGTCGACTCGCTGCCGATAGGCAGCTTCATCGCCGTTTTCACGGGGATCGTTCTCGCTCTCCTCGCCAGCTACTCCATCACCGGCGTCGTACCATTGTATTTCGTGGGAACCCTAGTTGAGAAAACGATAACGATGGAGCTCGCGCCCGTTCTCACGGGGCTCGCGCTCGCTGGCCGCGTTGGGGCTAACATCGCCGCCGAGCTGGGGACGATGCGCGTCACCGAGCAGATCGATGCGCTCGAGACGTTAGGTTACGATCCGCATTCGTATCTTGTCGTGCCGCGGGTGCTCGCGGGAACGATCATGTTTCCTGTAGTTGTCGGGGTTGCTATGCTTGCTGGCGTCACATCAGGCTGGCTCGCATCAGTGTCGCTGCTGGATCTCTCGTCTGCGGATTTCGTGAAGGGACTGCGTCTCTTCTTCTCCGGGTTCGACGTTCGCTATGGCCTGGTGAAAGCGGCGAGCTTCGGATTCATCGTCACTCTCGTCGGATCGATTCGCGGGCTCCGGGCCGCCGGCGGCGCCGAGGGCGTTGGTCGCGCCGCGACGACGGCGGTGGTGTATTCGGCTGTCTTGATTCTCGTCCTCGATGCGTTCTGGGCGGTGACTTGGCTGCTCGGGAGCGCCCGGCCATGAAACGGACGAACGACTTTCTCGTCGGCACGATCGTGCTGCTGGTGATCATTACACTCACCGGCGCAACGTTCTGGGCGAAGCAAACCGACATCGGCGAACGACG
>DATBBP010000081.1:0-1603 GCA_036270935.1 Gemmatimonadaceae bacterium | reverse complement strand
TCGCCCCGCGCCGCGAGGAGCGCCGCGTACCACTGGTGCGAGGTCGCATACCGATGGTCGAGCTCGATCGCGCGCTCGAACTCGCGCGCCGCCGCCGACCACTTCCACTCATAGATGAAGAGCACCCAGCCTAACGACGTGTGCGCCTCGGCGACGGTCTCGTCGATCGCGAGCGCGCGTTCCGCATACTCGCGTGCCTTGGCGAAGCCATCATGGACAGGCACGCTGCGATAGTCGACGTGGAGTGCGTAAGCATCGGAGAGTCCCGTGTACGCCAATGCGTAACGAGGGTCGGCAGCAATGGCCTGCTGGAAGAAGTCGATGGCTTCAGCGACGCCCTCGTTCGTGCGCTTGTTCCACGCGTGCCTGCCGCGAAGATAGAGCGCGTATGCGGTCACGCTCTCGGTGTAGCGCTTCTGCTTACGTCTCGACGGATCACCGAACGACTTGGCGCGTAGCGTCGCCACGATGGTCTGCGCGATCTCGTCCTGAAGCGCGAAGACGTCCGCCAGCTGACGATCGTAGCGCTGCGACCAGAGGAGTCGCCCGTCGTCCGTCGATGTGAGCTGGGCGGTGACGCGCAGCTGCACGCCGATCTTTCGTACGGTTCCCTCGAGGACCACCGTCGTGCCGAGTAGTGCGCCGATGGCCCGGACATCGAGGGGCTTGTTTTTCAACGAGAACACCGACGTGCGCGACGCGACGCGCAGTCCCTCGACCTTGGCGAGAGCGTCGATCAGCTCGTCCGTGATGCCATCGCTCAGATACTCGTTTTCCGGATCGGAGCTCGCGTTCACGAACGGCAGTACGGCAATGCTGCGCGCCGCATCCATGGGATGCATGACGGGCGTGTCTGCCCCGAGGGCGGCGGTGAACTCCGCGACGGATGCATAACGATGCGACGGATCTTTCGCCAGTGCCCGCGCGAGCACGGACTCGACGGCGACCGAGGCGTCTGGGCGCAACGCGCGGAGTGGCCGCGGCGCCTCCGTCACGTGCCGAGCCATCGTCGAGCGCGTGTTGCCGCTGCGGAACGGGGGATCGCCGGCGAGCATCTCGTAAACGACGCAGGCGAGGCTGTACACGTCGCTCCGTGCGTCGACTTCGCCACCACTCGCCTGCTCGGGACTCATGTACTCGGGAGTGCCTAACGCGATTCCAGCACCCGTGACTGGCGTGCCGCCATGGAGCGCGTCGACATCGGCGGACATTGCGCGCGCGACACCGAAGTCGGCCAGCAAGGCATGTCCGTCCGCGAAGAGAATGTTCTCCGGCTTCACGTCGCGGTGGACGAACCCTTCACGATGCGCGTAGTCGAGTCCCGCGCCGACGTCATTGGCAATGCGTATCGCGTCGCGCATCGACAGCCGGCTGTCAGCACGCAGACGGTCGCGCAGCGACCCGCCCGGAACGAACGGCGACACGTAATACAAGACGCCGTCGGCGTTCCCGGAGTCGATGAGAGGCACGATGTGTGGATGTGCGAGTCGCGCCGCGATACCGATCTCACGCAGGAACCGATCGGCGCCGACCGATGCAGCCAGCTCGGGTCGCAGCACTTTGATCGCGACCTTCCGGCCGTGCTTCTTCTCCTCGGCCAGAT